>JAHRWY010000273.1:0-3888 GCA_019104935.1 Kaistella sp. | reverse complement strand
ACATCAACATCGGAATGGCAACTGCACTTCCGGATGGTAACCTGATTGTTCCGGTAATTAAAAATGCTGATCAGCTTTCACTTTCCGGACTTGCCAAAGCAATCAACGATTTGGCTTACCGTGCAAGAAACAAAAAACTCAGACCTGAAGATACGCAGGGCGCGACGTACACCATCTCGAATGTCGGAGGATTCGGAAACCTGATGGGAACACCGATTATTCCCCAGCCACAGGTGGCAATTCTTGCCGTTGGCGCAATCGTTAAGAAACCTGCAGTTCTCGAAACTAAAGACGGCGATGTAATTGCGATCCGCAACCTGATGTTCATGTCACATTCGTATGATCACCGTGTGGTAGATGGTTCGCTGGGCGGTATGTTCCTGAAACATGTCCACGATTATTTACAGAACTGGGATTTGAATACCGAGATCTAAAAATTAAACCTCTTAATGATAAGCAATAACCTTCGGAGCATTCCGGAGGTTTTTTTATGAATTAAATTCCGGTTATTAAACGGTAATAGTTCTTCTTCAAGTTTTTTATATTTGTATAATAATCAACAGATTGTGAAAAATTTCGGGAGATGGAAGTCAAAATTTATACGCCACATTTGGCTCTTCAGCCCTTTGTTCTGAATATTTCTACCGTAGAGGTTGTGCTTCCTGAAGGGCTTCCTGAAGTTGTAACGCCGTATCCGCCCACGCCATTCCAGTCCATGCTGTTTTATTGCAATGATCCTGTTTCGATGAGTGGAGTGGATGAAATAAACTTCAGAAAGCAGCCTTTTTCTGTTATATTGGGTCCTCAGTTTTCCAGGGTTAATATTAAAGTTCATCGTCAGCTGCGTGCCATCCGTGTTGATTTCGTGCCGGGTGGAATGTACAGAATTTTTGGCATTCCAATGCATGAACTGTTTGATAAAGGTTTTGATGCTCAGGATTTATTGGGTCCCGAACTCAATACTGTTAATGAACATCTTCAGGATATTAAGGAATTAGAGGAGGGTAAAAATATGGTAGAAAAATTTTTACTCAGCCGTCTGCAGCGGATAAAATCAACGTTGCCGTTTGATTCTGCAATGCAGGTTCTTCTTCATCTTCACGGTAAATTATCTGTTGAAGAAACGGCCTCACTTTCCTGTCTCAGCATCAAACAGTTTGAGAGAACGTGTAAAGAGAGAATTGGCATGAATCCTAAAATGTATGCGCGGATCCTAAAATTTTCAAAAGCTTACCGTCTCCGCGAAAATTTCCCAGAAATGAGCTGGACAACAATCGGATATGAAGCCGGTTATTACGACCAAATGCATCTGATACGGGATTTTAAAGTTTTCGCAGGGGTAAATCCTTCTGTCATCGCCGGACAGCTCCTGCAAACTCCAATCAGGATGCAGAAAGACCTTCCCATGTAAAATGTCCATTTTTTACTATGATTGAGGTTGTGACCAAAGTTACCTTTGAAAAAAAAATCATGGTAACACAACATTTCAACCCGGAAAAAAAGTTGCAAAAAGCGGCTTTTATCAGTTTACTCCTTTTGCTTTTCGGCAGTTTCAGTTTTGCACAAAACAAAACCTCAGTTGCGGATCTGCAGGAATTAAAAGGTTTTACCCAGAATTATTATTACAGCTCAGGGTACGAAGATCGAGCATTAAAACTTGCCCAACTGCTGGAAGATGCGGGAAGGTTTTATCAGACTGAACTTGGTTTTACGCCTGAAATAAAAATGTTTATTCTTGCTCCGCAAGATTGGAAATCATACGCTGCACCGCCACTGCACGATGTATATGGATTTCCGCATAATATCGATCGAGTTCGGCTTGCGGTGGCCGCCGATGATAATGATTTTTGGCGAAGTTTCCTCAAAAACCCCAATCAGCTTCCAAATAAATTGAAAGAGCGGGTAACTTTAGCATACGGAACTTCAGAGGGAAATTACAGCATGAAACCTTTCTTTGATCTGCTTGCGATACACGAGATGGGGCATTCTTATACTTCTCAGGCAGGTGTTAAAACTCAGCGTCATTGGATGGAAGAACTTTTTGTAAATATGATGCTGCATACGTACATTGCAGAAAAACAAAAGAATCTTTTGCCCGCTTTGGAAACATTTCCCGATATGGTGGTAACTGCGGGAAGCAATAATTACAAATTTACCAGTTTAGCAGATTTTGAAAGATTATATTCTTCTATGGGAATGGGTCCGGAAAATTATGGTTGGTATCAGTCGATGCTGCATTCTCAGGCAAAACATATCTATAATGCCGGCGGTAAAAACGTACTAAAAAAATTATGGAAAGCATTGAAGAATCATCAGAAGGAAATGAGTGACGAGGATTTTGTAGCAATGCTTAAAGATGTTCATCCTTCTGTAGCCAATGTTTATCTGAAATGGAACGTTACTCAATGATAAACGTATAAATTCCTTTTTTCCAGATATTACTATGAATTTCTATTTTGTGTTATTCGTGGCTACCATTACAGAAATTCATATTTTTGTATTTAAAAATTAATTTATACATGTTTCAGATCCGTAAAGCAGTTCCCAGCGACGCGCCGGTTATTTTCGATTTAATTAGAAAACTGGCTGTTTATGAAAAATTAGAAAGCGATGTTATCACCTCCGTGGAAGAATTACAAGAAAATGTTTTCACGAATAATTTTGCCAAAGTTTTAATGGCTGAAGAAGATGGGAATCCTGTTGGATTTGCCCTTTATTTTTATAATTTCTCCACTTTTGTTGGAAAACCTGGCCTTTATCTGGAAGATTTATTTGTAGAACCGGAACACCGCGGAAAAGGCTACGGAAAATCGCTGCTTATCGAATTGGCAAAAATAGCAGAAGCCGAAAATTGCGGACGTTTTGAATGGGCAGTCCTCGATTGGAATACGCCTTCCATTGAATTTTACAAGGCATTGGGAGCCAAACCGATGGATGAATGGACGGTTTTCCGTTTAGATAAAAAAGGAATTTCTCATTTGGCTGGAAAATAAGAGATTTTCAATAAAAATAAAAATTGTGGATTTGTTGAAAATCCACACTTTTTTTATTTTAGAATAATTCTGATTAGATAATTTTCGCAATCTCGTCGCAAAGCCATTCCAGCATTTCGCGGTCTTCGGCAGTGAAAGGATCTAAGGTGTGAGAATCAATATCAATCTGCCCGATATTTTCGCCGTTTTTAATAATAGGAACTACAATTTCCGCTTTCGTATCAATGGAACAGCTCAGGTAATTATCCTGTTCATGAACATCGGGAACTACGAAAGTCTCGTTGGAAACCGCAACCTGTCCACAAATACCTTTTCCGAAAGGAATGACGGTATGATCAGTTTCAGCACCAACATAAGGACCGAGAATCAGTTCTTCTTTGTCGCCGTTTTTAAAGTAAAATCCGGTCCAGTTGAAATATGAAATTTCCTGATCCAGGAGTTGACAGATTTTCTGTAGTTTAGCTTCAGTATTGTGATTTGGGCTTTCCAGAATGGAGGAAAGTCTTTTTTTTATTTCAGACATTTTATTTTGTTTTTTTAAGAGAACTCTTTTAGTTTTAATTCTTCCTTGTAGCCGAACATTCCGCGTTCTTTAATCATTTCTGCAACACCGTCCGGAACTTGGTTTTCCCAACCGGATTCATGGTTCGCGATTTTGTTGAGGATTTCCCGCGAGTAGATTTCTGAGTGATTGGGATTGTAATCTTTGATATCAACAATCCTTTTATTGTGTTTGAAATATTTGAACAGCTCTTTGAGATTGTCGCTCACCTTTAAGTTATCCGCGGTCAGCAGTTCGTGGGTTTCAGGATCTTTGTACGGATAGAGATACACCGTCATGTCCTGTCTGAAAAACTTGCCGAACGCTTCCAGAATTCCTCCTGAAAGGCTTTTG
>JAHRWY010000245.1:0-3252 GCA_019104935.1 Kaistella sp. | reverse complement strand
GCTGAAAATATGATGACTTTATTCATAAGTGCTTTTTAAATTTTTTGATGAATCGAAAATCGAAAGAAATTGTTGGATTCATGAACATTATATTATCTGCAATGATGCGATTAGGAACAAGTATAAATATTTGATTTAAATGTTCTTTTGTCTTGAAACAAAAGAACAAAAAATTCAAGACTGGAAACTTCAGATAAAATTTTGAATAATTTCCTAAAATCCCCCAAATTAACTCCCTTCGGTCGTTGAACCACTTTGTTAGGTTTCGGGCGGAAAGAAAACTTCGGTGTTTAAGAAAAATTTTTGCCGCCACTCAAACACTGGAAATTTCTTAACGGAACTTATTCAAAATTTCTTAACGCTTCCGTTTCCTAAGTCGAAATGTTTGTCGGTTGTCATCAACTCTGAACTACAATACGTTAAGCGTCTGTTCCTTGATTTTTTCCAGGTCGTCTTTCATCATCACCACGAGTTTCTGTATTTCTGCGTGGTTGGCTTTTGAGCCTAACGTATTGATTTCGCGGCCGATTTCCTGGGAGATGAAGCCGAGTTTCTTTCCGTTGAACTCTTCGTTTTTCATCACCTCGGTATAATATTTCAGGTGTTGGGCAAGGCGGACCTTTTCTTCAGAAATGTCAAGTTTTTCAGTGAAATAAGCCATTTCCTGATAAAATCTTGTTTCATCAATATTGTCGAATTCATTCAGGGTGCTCCGGTATTTTTCTTTGATGGTTTCCAGACGGATGCTTTCGTAAGGCGTCACCTGCGAAAGGTAATTTTCAATATTGTGGATGTTGCGTTTCAGCTCTTCGTGGAGGTTATTGCCTTCGGTTTTGCGGAAACTGTCGAATTTTGCGAGGGCTTCTTTCATGAGGCCGCTCAGGAAGATCCATTCATTTTCATTCAGTTCGTCGGGGCGGGTAGAGATGGCATCGGGCATTCTGATGGCCATTTTCAGATATTCGAAATCGGGTCCGTCGGCGGCAATTTTCTTCAGATCATCCATATAGGCTTTCACCAGGTCGTGGTTAACGCTCACATCACCGGAATCGTCCAGCGCTTCGAGATTGATGTAGCAGTCTACCTTACCGCGCAGGATATTGTCGTTGAGGACTTTCCGCAGTTCGAATTCTTTTTCTTTATACCGCAGGGGCATTTTTATATTCAGGTCGAATGATTTGCTGTTGAGCGACTTGATATCGACAGTAATTTTTTTTCCTTCGAACACTCCTTCGCTTCTTCCGAAGCCGGTCATGGATAAAATCATGGATTTGCTTTAGTCTGCAAAGATAAATATTTCAAAACTTTTGAACATTAAAAACCGGAGCAATAAGTTTCTCTCATTTACGAAAAAGATTATTTTATATATTTGCAACTATATTTAAAGATTTAGAAATATGCTTAAATCGCTTTTCCACTGGAAAGTCCTGGTTAATATCATTTTGGCAGCTGTGGTTTTCACAGGATTGGTTTGGTTAACATTCCGGTGGCTGGAGCTTCATACGAATCACGGCAAGGAGATCGCAGTACCCAATGTGATGAACAGATCCGTACATGATGCCATAAAAATCCTGGATGATTCCGGACTGGATTATGAGGTTGACAGTTTCAAATACGATCCCAAATTCCGCCCTTTTCAGGTTTTACAGATTTATCCGTCACCGGGTTCCCGTGTGAAAGACGGCAGAACCATTATCCTTAAAGTAAACCCAAGAACCTATGCTCAGGTATCGGTTCCTGATGTTCTGGACCGGTACAAAGGTTTGGCCTTCCGGCAGCTGGAACAGGTGGGGCTGAAGGTTGGCGATACCATTTACGAGCCCAGCATTCAGCGTGACGCCGTGCTCAGGATGCTGTATAACGGAACAGTGCTGAAGCCGGAAACGCTGCTGCCACGTTTTTCAACCATTGATCTGGTCATTGGCGCAGGCCCCAAAAGAAATATTACCGTTCCCAATCTGGTGGGATTAACCGTACAGGAGGCCAAAGCCATCATCAAACAGAATCTTTTCGAAGTAGGTCTTGTGGAAAGTGAAGACGGCAAGCAGGACGACTCGGATATTGTGTATTATCAGGATCCGGCACCGTTTGATGTCCGCGATCAGGGAATGCAGATTGATATCTGGTCGAGTAAAAAGACCCCTGCGGAAATGGGCAGAAAAATAAGCGAGCTCAACGCGATTTACAGAATTAAACTGCAGGATGTAGAGCCGCTTCCGGAATTTGTGGATCCACCGGTTTACCGTGAACCCGCACCGAGAACCGTAGAGCCGCGACCGGAAATCCCGACGGGTGAAACGCCAAAAGCCGAAACCCCAAAGGCGGAGACCCCTAAATCGGAGACCCCCAAATCCGGGGCCGACAGCAAACCGAAAACTACGGCACCTGCAACCACCGCAAAACCTGCAGAAAAGCCGAAAGCCAAAAAAGTAATAGTAGAATAATACTCATTTAATAATCATTTAAAGCTTCAGCGGAAAGTTGAAGCTTTTTTTAATCTATGTCCGACGAAACCGACGAATTTTTAGAAGAAGACTTACCCGGCCGCGAATCCGGGGAAGCTGATGATGCCGAATCGGCAGGACTCTACGAGCATCTCAACATTAAAGTTGACCGAAACCAGGAGCCGCTGCGCATCGACAAGTTTCTGTTCATCTTCCGGCAGAACTCTTCCCGGAACAAGATTTCGCAAACCTGCCGCGCAGGCAATGTGGTGGTGAACGGAAAACCTGTAAAGCAGAACTACCGCGTAAAACCCGGCGACGAAATATCCGTGCTGCTGGCCCATCCGCCCCGCGA
Organism: Kaistella sp.; assembly: GCA_019104935.1. GTDB lineage: Bacteria > Bacteroidota > Bacteroidia > Flavobacteriales > Weeksellaceae > Kaistella. Next base: position 453 of record JAHRWY010000245.1, on the reverse strand, counting down.
AAATATCATCATCCCTCAGGATATCCCTATCAATATCGTGTATGAAGATGATGATCTGGTGGTGGTAGACAAGGATCCCGGCATGGTGGTGCATCCGGGTCACGGCAATTATACCGGAACGTTGGTGAACGCCCTGGCTTATCATTTCGAAAAAAACGGTGAGAAATCTGATCTCGACAGGGTAGGACTCGTTCACAGGATCGACAAAGACACCTCCGGACTTTTGGTCATCGCCAAAAATGAATATGCGCTGAGTTTTCTGGCCAAACAGTTTTTCGATCGAACCACCAAAAGACTCTACTGGGCTTTCGTGTGGGGAAATATGCCCGAAGATGAAGGAACGATTACGGGAAATATCGGCAGACACCTGAAAAACCGGATGCAGATGGCGGTTTTCCCGGACGGAAGTTTCGGTAAACATGCCGTTACGCACTACAAAGTCATCGAAAGGTT
>JAHRWY010000070.1:0-2964 GCA_019104935.1 Kaistella sp. | reverse complement strand
GTGCCGCCGGGCCGGGCGACGGAGTCGCCCGCCGGGCGGGCCTGCCCGGCGGCGGCTTCGCCGCCGCCGAAAAAGCGAGTGCGGAAAGCGGGACGGGTTTTCGGAAGAGCAACGAGTTTTCTTGCTCCTAAAAATTAGTGTTGTTGCTTTGCCGGATCGTCGTAATTCACCATCCAATTGATGCCAAATCTGTCGGTCCACATCCCGAAATAAGCGCCCCAAAAGGTTTCTGCAAGCGGCATGGTGACTACTCCACCTTCGGAAAGTCCGCTGAAAAGCCGGTCGGCTTCTTCCCTGGAATCGGTGTTGATGGAGAGGGAAATATTGTTGCCCGCATTGAATTGGGAAGCCCATTCCCCGGCGGTATCGGAACCCATCAAAACGGTTTCTTGAGAGATTGAAAGCGTAACGTGCATGATTTTGTTTTTGTCGGCTTCCGGAATGTCTTTACCATCCGCGGGCGGCATATCGCCGAAACGCCCGATATAAGGAAATTCTCCGCCGAAAACGGATTTGTAAAAATTGAAAGCTTCTTCGCAGTTGCCGTTGAAGGTTAAATACGCGTTTACCTGTGCCATGGTGTAGTTTTTTAGGTGATAAAAATTAGTTTTTCCAGTTTGTTTTATAGGTTATGGTTCCATCGTAACTTTTCCAGTTTCCGATAAATTCGATGAACTGGTTTTCGATTTTCTGGGTCTTTTTATTCCACATAAAAGTGTAAATAAATTTACCGGTAAACATACCGGAATGCTTTCCTTTTGGTTCTTCAGCAAATTCATATTCGCCGAAAACAGTACTGCGTTTTTTACCGTCACGATACTGGTTTATTTTCATTTTACCTTCAAATTTTGAATAATTATTCTCCACCACCGAATATCCTGAAAGAAAATATTCCTGATCATTCTTTTTGTTCTGCTCAGAAATATTGACTTTCACCTTTATTTCCTGTTTTCCGTTGCCAATTATTCCCGTGTAAGGCTGCGATTTATTCATCCACACCTGTTCGATATTCGGCATTTGGGAAAATGCAAAACCCGACACAAAAATAAATAAGAGAAGAATTTTTTTCATCATGTGTATTTTTGAGGTTAAACGCCAAACTGATCAAGGTGATGGTTCAGGTGTTTCGCCAGCATATTGTTCCATTCCTGGGCGGTAAGTTTACCGAAAGAATGCGACATTTTTCCGTCGAACGCTTCTCTTCCCAGCTGCTGGGTTTTTTGGATGAACCCGATGAGCCGTTTTTTTTCGGTTTCGAAATCTTTATTGCCTTTGATGAGAAACATCGGTCCTGTCGGAAGATTCTGTTTGTACGGAAGTTCGTTTACTGTTTTTGATTTCACAAAATTCTTTAAAAGAAATCCGGCGATAAAACCCGGTTTCGGATGTTTTTCGGGCTCGTAAATCGTTTCGTAAGCCACATTAAGATGTGCCAAAACCTGATCAACAGTCATTTTGCCCCACTTTCTTTGGGTTTCGGGAGTAAGTTTACTGATTCTGTCGATATAATTCTGGGCTACTTTAGCATCGAAAATATTCTGCATGGTTTTTTGGGTTTATTTATTTCTAAACAAATTTAATATTTTTTGAGCTTCAGATTTAAAATATTTAGCGATGAATTATTGCTGCCAACCCCAGGGTTTCTTAGCGAAATTTACTGACTTACTTAAATCGAATTCTACCGTAAACACTCTGTCGCTGCCCATTCTGCGGAGATTATAAGTGAAAGTTTTTTCATCCAAAGTAATCCACCAGACATTGGTTGAGGCATAAGAAATTCGGTTTGCTGTTTCTGCATCGGCGGGAAACATCTGAATATTTTCGAACCCGACGTTTGGCGCCTGTCCGCCGTACTGCGTTACCTGATCTTCGCTTCCGTCTTCATGGCGGTGATCGTGTTTAAGTTTTAAGAGCGAGTGATCTTCTTTTGTTAAAACCCAGGTTCGGGAACTGTTTTCACCTACATAAAACGGTATTCTGATTCTGTTTGGTTCGCAGCTCAAAACCTGCATTACCAGACGTTCTCCGGTAAAGCCGTCGCCTTGTTTTCCGCCGGCCGTAATTTTACCTTCATAGGATTTGCCGCAGTGATTTTTGAGGTTATTCCAGAATTTTTCGCTCGGGACGGTTTGGCTCTGCGCATTGACCATAGCAACAAATCCGGTTACGATAAGGATGAATGATTTTTTCATGTTATAATTTTGTTAAATATAGGGATTAAAAGGCCATTAAAAAACCGCTTCAGAAAACTGAAACGGTTTTTGAAATTCATCAATAAATATGTTATTCACCGATCGTTACCCGCGAACCTTTCGTATGGGCGTTCATCTGTGGCGCGTAATAATTCTGCAAAGTGGTAATTCCGTTGCTGAACGTTCCGGAAGCGTTGCAGACGTAATCGTACTCGAAAACGTATTTTCCTTTCGGCATATATTCAATATAGAAATTCGTAGAAGCGTCTTTCGTTGATTGATAATAGCCTAAAGAATTTTTCCATTCGTAACCGGAAACAACATTTAAAGGCTCGAAACCTGCTGCCCGCATGTCTTTCAGATGGATGAATTCCATATTTCTGTCCGTATTCAGGATCATTCTTACGGTCACTTTATCGCCAACCTTTAAAGGTGAATTTTCTGAGATCTTTACCAGTTCTTCACCGTTCACGGTTTTCACTTTTTTATAGAGCTCTTTCGTGATTGAAAGGTAATTTTCTGAAGATTTAATCTTATCCAGATCTTCATAATACTGCCAGAATAATCCGCCCTGCACCATTCCGGGGCCCGGTTTTGTAACGGTAACTGTTGCGAGATTTCTGTCAATATTTTCAGGTTTTACAGTAGATTTCACATAACCTGTAGCTTGGGTTTCCGGATTTTTCAGTTCTTTTCCGCCCCAAATGATGGTTGCTTTATCACTCTCAGCGCCTGCCCAGGATTTTCCGGAATTCAGGATCGTGAAGATGAC
>JAHRWY010000180.1:0-2731 GCA_019104935.1 Kaistella sp. | reverse complement strand
CCGTGATGGATGTTACCCCAAAAGGTTTTAAACTTCTCGAGCGCGCTCCCGGAGTTTCCGTGGAAGATATCATCAAAGCAACCGACGCCGAACTCATTATCGAAGGAGATATTCCGGAAATGCAGTTTTAAATCAAATACTAAACCGATATAATCCCTTTCAAATTTTGAAAGGGATTTTTTTTTGCTTCTGTGAAACAGATTATTTATCTGAAATTTAACGTGTTTACAGATATTTTTAATAGGCTTAACTTTCTTTTTTAAAAATTATATCTAAAAATATTTTGAATTTAACAAAAAAAATCTAATTTTGCCATCTAATTTAGATAAACGTACAAGTGAATACGAAATTTACAGTAAAAGTTGCAGAGGTTCAGGACCTTAAATATGTGCCGGCTATTTTGAAAGAGATCGAAGAATCTGCGAAAGAGCGCGGAACCGGTATTGCAAAACGTACTGCAACTTATCTCGAAGAGAAAATAAATGAAGGGAAAGCGGTAATGGCTTTCTCTCCGGAAGGTGAGTGGGCGGGTTTCTGCTATATCGAAACGTGGAGCAATAAAACTTATGTTGCCAATTCCGGATTAATTGTTTCCAGAAAATTCAGGAACGAAGGATTAGCAAGGAAAATAAAGGAGTTTATTTTTCACTACTCACGCAGAAAATATCCCAACGCAAAATTATTTGGTCTTACAACAGGTTTGGCGGTTATGAAAATCAATAGCAGCTTGGGTTACAAGCCGGTTACTTATTCTGAATTAACCCAAGATGAGGTCTTTTGGAGTGGTTGTCAAAGTTGCGTGAATTTCGAAATTTTAAAAAGTAAAGATCGAAAAAACTGCCTTTGTACAGCGATGTTGTACAATCCGGAGGAACATCAATCTCAAGAAAGTGCTAATAATATCAAATCAGAAAATGACCAGAAGTTGTTTTCAAAATTTAAAAAAATAAAAACAATGTTATGGAAAAAGTAGTTTTAGCTTACAGTGGCGGACTCGATACTTCTTTTTGTGCCGTTTATCTTTCGAAAGTGAAGCAATTAGAAGTGCATGCGGTGATGGTCAATCTTGGTGGATTTTCTGAAGAAGAAATAAAAAAAACGGAGGAACGCGCTTATCATTTAGGCGTAAAATCTTTCCATGTAATCGATGATGCGGAGAATTATTATCAAAAATGCATCAAATATTTAATTTTCGGAAATGTTTTAAAAAATAATACTTATCCGCTTTCCGTAAGTTCTGAAAGAGTTTTTCAAGCAACAGCGATTGCAAATTATGCTAAAAAAATTGGTGCAAAAGCCATTGCTCACGGAAGTACGGGTGCGGGAAATGATCAGGTGAGATTTGACAGTATTTTTCAGATTCTTTTGCCCGAAATTGAAATCATCACGCCGATTCGTGATCTGAAACTTTCCAGAAATGAAGAAATAGAATTTTTAAAAGAAAATGGTTTCGAAATCAATTTTGAAAAATCGCAATATTCGATCAATAAAGGTCTTTGGGGAACTTCTGTCGGGGGAAAAGAAACCTTAACTTCAAACCTGTCACTTCCGGAAACGGCTTTTCCAACGCAAATTTCAAAAACTGAACCGGAAGAAATGAGCATTACTTTCGAAAAAGGCGAAATCAAAGCGGTGAATGGTCAAGAATTTTCTAAACCGATTGAGGCGATTCAGTTCATTCAGGAAATTGCGCAAGCTTTTGCCATCGGCCGCGACACCCACGTTGGCGACACAATTATCGGAATCAAAGGTCGTGTGAGTTTTGAAGCTGCAGCGCCTTTAATTATTCTGAAAGCCCATCATTTGCTGGAAAAACACACCTTAACCAAAAGCCAACTTTTCATTAAAGATCAGCTGAGTCTTTCCTACGGGAATTATCTGCACGATGGTTTGGTCCTCGATCCGGTGATGCAGGATATTGAAACGCTTTTCGAGTCTTCACAGAAAACCGTGAATGGAATTGTGAAAATTTTACTTAAACCTTATCATTTTTCACTGATCGGAGTGGAATCGGAAAACGATTTAATGTCTTCAAAATTCGGTTCTTACGGAGAAATGAACAAAACCTGGACGGAATCTGATGTAAAAGGTTTCTCCAAAATTTATTCGAATGCGCTCAGTATTTATCATCAGGTAAACAACAAGAATTAACATGGAAAAAATAAAAGTAGGAATTGTAGGCGGAACAGGTTTTACAGCAGGCGAATTAATTCGAATCTTGCTTTATCACCCGAATGTAGAGATTTCTTTCGTGACGAGTCAAAGTCTTCAGGGCGAATTTGTTTCTGATGTTCATAAAGATTTGTTCGGGGAAACAACTTTAAAATTTGAAAATCTGGCGCAACCCGCCGATATGATTTTCCTTTGTCTTCCGCATGGCGAAAGCAAAAACTGGCTTATCGAAAACGAAAAACGAATTGCTCCCGAAACTAAAATTATCGATTTGGGAAATGATTTTCGTGTGGATGAAGAATGGAATGATAAAAAATTCATCTATGGACTTTCGGAATTTAACAAAGAAAAAATTGCAAAAGCTTCGTATATCGCCAATCCGGGCTGTTTTGCGACAGCGATTCAGTTGGGAATTTTACCGATTTTTAAGCAAGAAAAAATTGAAAAAATACAATGCGTAGGAATCACTGGTTCTACCGGAGCTGGAAAAGCTTTGCACCAATCGCTGAATTTCAATTGGCGAAATGATAATATTTCTCCTTATAAAACCTTTACGCAT
>JAHRWY010000122.1:0-7025 GCA_019104935.1 Kaistella sp. | reverse complement strand
CAACTATCTGTATTACAGTAAGCAACAAAAAAAAGAGGTGAAGAATTTTGTGGATTACGAAACCTTTTTTTATCCTTTGGATGTGGTGAATGACTGGAATAAAATCTACGGAAAAAAAGGGTTTATCCAGTACCAAATGGTCATTCCAAAAGAGAAAGGAAAAGAAGGCATGAAGAAGATTCTTGAAACCATCGCCAAAAGCGGAAACGGATCATTCCTGGCTGTCCTGAAACTTTTCGGCAAAGAAAATCCTTCGGCTTACAATTCTTTCCCTCTGGAAGGGTATACTTTGGCGTTGGATTTTAAAGTAAATCCGAAGCTTGCAAAATTGGTTTCAGATTTAGATGAAATTGTAGAAGAATTTGGCGGCAGGATTTATTTAACCAAAGACAGCATGAGCAAATCATCACTTACCAATTATCTTCGAAACGTTCAGAATCCTAAATTTGTGTCGGTGCAACACAAAAGAATCCTCAGCAACAGCAATTAAATCTACAAAATATGATCGTTCTCGGCAGCAATTCAGAAATCGCCCAGGCCTTTGTAGAAAAGGTTTTAGAAGCTGGTGAAAAATACTCGGTCATCTATCTTCTCACATCAAATCACGAAACTGCAGAAAAGTTTGCCCGCCATCTTGATGTGAAGTTTTTTCAGCGTACCGAAATCATCGATCTTGATCTGATGAAGGAAATCGACTATACTAAGCTTGATGAGATCAGTTCCGACTTATTGTTTTGCGCAACAGGATACTTGGGCGAAAACACGGAAGAAGGCCTGTATAACAATAAAAATACTGAAATAATTATTGATATAAATTACGCGAAACTAATTCCTGTTCTCAATTTTTTTGCCGGTAAAATGGAAAGACAGCGCTCCGGAACCTTAATTGTGCTTTCGTCTGTTGCAGGAGACCGCGGGAGGCAGAGCAACTTTATTTATGGCAGCGCAAAAGCAGGATTATCGGCTTATTTAAGCGGTTTAAGGAATTATCTCTTCAGTAGAAAAGTTCATGTTCTTACCATAAAACCTGGTTTTGTGGACACCAAAATGACAGAAGGTTTACCGTTGAATCCTGCACTTACCGCAACGCCAAAACAGGCTGCAGAAGGAATTTATAAAGCTTTTAGAAAGAAAAAAAACACAGCATATGTTTTACCGGTTTGGAGAATTATTATGTTGATTATTAAGAATATACCGGAGTTTATATTTAAAAAATTAAAACTTTAATGAACTGGAAATGAAAAAACTGTATCTCTTCGATTTTGATGGAACTTTAACCTACAAAGACACCATGTTTCTGTATCTTAAATTCTATAATCCGTCGAAATTTTATTTACAGTTTCTGAAACATATTCCGCTTTTTTTGCTTTTAAAACTCAAGCTCGCGGATGCTGAGAAAGTGAAAAAAAGTTTTATTGCCTCAATCCTCAAAGGCCAAAGGCGTACGAAAATTGAAAACAAATCGCAGGCTTTTTTTGAAAAATACCAACACGAGATTTTTCGTGAAAATGCTTTAGAATTCATTGCCAATATCGACAGAAACCAAACTGAATGCTATATCGTTACCGCTTCCCTGGACATGTGGGTGAAACCATTCGCGGAGAAGCTCAGGATGAATCTATTGTCAACCCGGGCAGAGTTTAAAAATGATATTTTTACAGGGAATTTTATTGGAAAAAACTGCAACGGCCCGGAAAAAGTGAACAGGATTAATGAAGCATTGCAAGGCAGAAAATTCGATAAAACCATAGCTTTTGGCGACACATCCGGCGATACTGAAATGTTGTCTTGGGCAGATGAAAGCCAGTTTGAATTTTTTCACTAATTTTATCACCGTAAAAGCGCTAAAAAGAAAGTACAGAAAATGGATAAAATATATTTGGATAATGCGGCTACCACGCCACTTGCCGAAGAGGTAATCGATGCAATGGTAAATGTGATGAAAGTAAATTACGGTAACCCATCATCCACCCACAGTCTCGGCCAGGAAGCGAAAATTCTCATCGAAAATGTAAGGCGCGAAGTGGCTGACTATCTCCATGTATCGCCTTCTGAAATTATATTTACCTCCTGCGGAACCGAATCCAACAACATGATTATTAAATCCTGCATCAATCATTTGGGTGTAGAGCGCATCATTACTTCACCAATGGAGCACAAATGCGTTGCTGAAACGGTTTTGGATATGAAGAAAAGGAAGGGAGTAGAAGTGGTTTATCTTCGTCCCGACCATAAAGGAGATTTCAACCTCAATGAATTAGAGCAGTTACTTAAAGCATCAGAAAAGAAAACACTGGTAAGTTTAATACATGCCAATAATGAAATCGGAAATCTTCTGGATATTAAAAAAGTAGCGAAGATTTGTAAAGAAAACGGTGCGTTGTTCCATTCGGATACCGTACAGTCGATGGCACACATGGAACTTGATTTTTCCGAGATTCCGCTGGATTTTGCATCTTGTAGTGCCCATAAATTTCATGGTCCAAAAGGAAGCGGATTTGCTTTTGTAAGAAAATCTTCAGGATTAAAGGGTATTATCACAGGAGGTCCTCAGGAACGGGCTTTACGTGCGGGCACAGAAAACGTGTGCGGAATCGTAGGGCTTGGTAAAGCGCTGGAGCTTTCTCTGAAAAATATGACGGAATATGCCACTCATATTAAAGGGATAAAAAATTACGCAGTGGAAAGACTTTCTGCTGAAATTGAAGGCGTTAAATTCAACGGAAGAAGTGCCGAGGATGACAAAAGCTTATATACGGTTTTAAGCGTGCTTTTACCCTTTAAAGATCCAATGATCGGCCTCAAACTCGACATGAAAGGAATCGCAATCTCGCAGGGTAGTGCATGTTCATCAGGAGCTTCAAAACCTTCGATGGTGATGATGATGATTCTGGATGAGGAGGAAATGCAGGATTCCACACCTTTAAGAGTTTCTTTCAGTCATCTTACGACCAGAGAAGAAATTGATGCTTTGGTCACAGCTTTGAAGGAAATTGCAGCATCATTTAAGATAGAAAATACAAATGTTTCACATAGATAGAGGATTCGCCAAAGTCGCTGAAAAGTTGTAATTTTGTATCGAAAAAGTAATTTAATTATAAAAATATAGAAAAATGGCATTAGAAATAACAGATCAGTCATTCCAGGAAGTGGTTTTAAATTCCGATAAACCGGTTTTAGTTGATTTTTGGGCAGTTTGGTGCGGACCATGCAGAATGCTGGGGCCAATTGTAGAAGAAATTGCAACAGATTTTGAAGGAAAAGCTGTAGTGGGAAAAGTGGATGTTGACAACAATCAGCAGGTTTCTGTAGACTACGGAATCCGAAATATCCCAACAGTTTTGATTTTCAAAAACGGACAGGTGGTTGATAAAATCGTGGGTGTGGCATCAAAAGAGGTAATTGCAGAAAAATTATCAGCGCATTTATAAAAAATAATCCCGTGAAAATGAATGCTTTCTGAAAAAGAAAGCATTTTTTGTGAGAAAACATTTTGTAGATAGCCAGAAAGTTGTATTTTTGCACTCACCAAAACGAAAGAAGTTCTTTAGTTATCAATGATCCGGTAGTTCAGCTGGTTAGAATGCCGCCCTGTCACGGCGGAGGTCGCGGGTTCGAGTCCCGTCCGGATCGCAAAAAGTTTACAATTACTTTTCAAAAAATTGATCCGGTAGTTCAGCTGGTTAGAATGCCGCCCTGTCACGGCGGAGGTCGCGGGTTCGAGTCCCGTCCGGATCGCAACTATTAAATCAAAATAGTACAAAATGCTGTAAAACATAGGTTTTACGGCATTTTTCTTTTTATGCTGATATCAAAGAGCAACAAATTCGCACATAATTTTAGTGACCTATTCAGTGACCTATTTCGGTTTCAAAAATAGGTCACTGGAAAAAATCTAAACGAGCGATGGAAAATTGATTTTAAAATGATTTTTTCAGACCAAATTTTGGATTTTTTTCGAGTGTGTGCAGTGACCTTTTCAGTGACCTATGCCCAAATGAAAAAAGGGTCACTGAAATTCTCTGAAAGCCTTACTACGAACTTGTTTAGAAAGTGAACATCTTGTAGACGGTTTTCTGAAATTTTAAATTTAATGCTTAAAATATTAGTAAATGAACCAGACTTTCAGCTTGCTTTTTTATGTGAAAAAATCCAAAGAAAATGCTAATGGAGAATGCCCTATTTACCTTCGAATTACTATTGATGGGCAAGCTACAGAAATCAGTGTCAAAAGAACCGTAAAACCTTCTCAGTGGAATTCGAAAGGGCAAAAGGTAAGTGGTCATACAGAAGCAGTTAAAATGTTAAACCATTATATTAAAACTTTTGAACAACAGGTACATAATGCTCATCATGAATTAATGAAAGATGGCGTAACAATTACAAGCGAAATTCTAAAAAACAAACTGACAGGGAAAAATAGTAAAAGTAGAATGTTAATATCTGTTTTTAAAGACCATAATAACCGAATGGAGGCGTTAGTTGGTAAAGAATATGCAAAAGGAACTTTAACACGCTATAAAACCTGTTTAAGCCATATACAACAGTTTTTGAAATGGAAGTTTAATATTACGGATATTGATATTACTAAGATTGATCATGCTTTCATTATGGATTTTGAATTTTTTCTTAGAACTGAGAAATCGTGTGCAAATAATTCAGCAGTAAAATACATTAAAAATTTCGGTAAAATTATCAGGATATGCTTGGCCAATAAATGGCTCACGTATAATCCTTTCTTTTGCTATGATTCTAAATTTGTTGAGGTGAAACGAAATTTTCTGGATGAGCAGGAACTTTTCAATCTGGCGAATAAAGAATTTGAAATCGAAAGAATCGCGCAAGTTCGCGACATTTTCCTCTTCAGTTGCTATACTGGTCTGGCTTATATCGATACTAAGAATTTAAAACGTTCGAATATTGGTGTGGGAATCGATGGTAATAAATGGATATTTACCTCCCGACAGAAAACTAAAACACAATCAAATATTCCCTTACTTCTGCAGGCTGAAGAAATCATTGAAAAATACAAAGCACATCCGCATTGTGGTGTTTCGGGAAGTCTGTTACCTGTTTTGAGTAATCAGAAAATGAATTCTTACTTAAAAGAAATCGCAGATTTATGCCAAATCAAAAAGGAACTTACTTTTCATATTGCTCGACATACTTTTGCAACAACAATTACTTTGTCTAATGGTGTGCCGATTGAAAGTGTAAGCAAGATGCTTGGTCATAAAAGTATTAAAACAACTCAGCATTATGCGAAAATTTTAGATGCGAAAGTGAGCGTGGATATGAATAATTTACAATTAACTCTTAATAAAAAGAAAGTTAGGGATAGTCAGAGTGAAAAACTCGGCACATAGCCGAGTTTTTATGGTAGCGTCCCACTAACTGTGTAAGTTGAAAAGTTATTCTGAAAAATTTTGAGCCCTCAAAGCTCAAAAAATTTTTCGGAAATAACTTTTTACTATTTTTAAACCTTTATACAGTTATGATCGACAAAGAAGAATTATAAAATACTAAAATACACAAAGGACATCATTTAAATCATATACACTATTTCCATCGAATTTTCCATATTCATCTATTTCATTAATTGTGAAAAATGTTTCATCAATTGTAGTAATATATCCTATTATAGACTGATCCCATTCAATATCCTTTGTTGTTATGCTAATGAGTTCTTTTTTTTCGTAAGCTCTTTTCAAAATTTTTGTTATCATTTTTTTTTATTTAATTAATTCTTTTCCCTTTGTTTCTCCTGTCATCCGCACCCTTTTTCTTATTTGGCTTTGCAGGTCTATTTTTCCGTCCATGAGTATATTGCCTGTCGTGTCGATTTAATCCGGATTTTCCTCCTCCTTTCTTTTTTTCATGGGCAAAATCAAATTGTTTCCTCCTATTGTTTCATCAACAGGGGTTTTATATCCGCTGTCATCTTTGGCTTTTTAATGAATTTATTCTTTTATTGATAGAAAATAATTTTCTTTTCCAAGTTCGCTACCTAATTGATAAGCTTTTCTATAATATTCTATAGCTCTTTGTTTTTTATTTTTAATAACTAGTTCATGTTCTATTATAAATCCCAAATTATTATATGCATCTGCGTATCCTTTAATTCCCGCCTTTAGGTACCAATATATCCGCTTAAAATTATTAAAATAAGGGTTAGGATTACCAAATTGATTTATCGGCTCATAACATTGTGCTAAATCATATAACTCTTCGGGGTTGTTTGAGTTTTTAAATTTATTTCTAATTACTTCTATACTATTCATATTTTAATTATTTAATACCAAAATGTGTTTTTTCTTCTGGAGAAGCGGGTCTAGAAACCTTCTTCCCACTTTGAGGATGTTTGTAAATAACATTACCAGGTTTTTTTGTATCTGGTTTAACGTGCTTATATGGGTTATCAGTTCCTGATGTTTTTCCTGCGAATCCTCGCTCTCCTTTACCCCTAGCAAAATCCACTCTATTTCCACCCAAAACATCTTGTGGTGTTTTATAACCACTATCATCCACAGCTTTCGGCGGTCTTGGAACAACTACTTCTTCTATATCTGCCTCTCTGATGTTTTCTTTTTCTTCCTTATGAGGCGGGGAAAAATTTGGAAGCTCCACATCTTTTGCTTTGTCAGCAATATCCCACGCAGCTATAGCGCTTATTGCCAAGGCAATTATTTCATAAACAGCGATTGCAGGCGCAACTATAAGTTGCTTACTATTAGGATTATTTGAAATACCTCCAAAATTAAAGCTTGCAGACGAACCTTGTTTAATTTGTATTGGCTTTACAATAACAACTTCCTGTATATTTTGTGTTTTTATTGGAGGATCTCCTTTACCAGGGCCACCTTCATTTCCGCCACCTTCTCCCGTTTCTCCCCCTCCTCCAGAATCCGAGGAAGCTGCTTCACCTTCCATTCCAGTAGGATCGACGAAGTTTATCGGGTTGTTCCATACATAACTGTAGGCTTCTTTTGTATATTCGCTTCTTGGATCTATGGTTCCAAACCTGC
>JAHRWY010000112.1:0-2643 GCA_019104935.1 Kaistella sp. | reverse complement strand
ATTTTCATTGCGTTACAAACGTTAACTTTTAATTTAGGCTAAAGCCAAAGATTTCAGAATCAGAAAACGGGCTAAAGCCCGTTCCCAGTTTTCTACAGATTGAATTCGATTTTATACTTCTGAAGTGCGTCGTTCAGCAATTCCACACTTTTGCGCAAATCTTCTTCTTTTAAAACATAAGCAATACGCACCTGTTTTTTTCCGAGTTCAGGATTGCTGTAGAAGCCGCTCATTGGGGCAACCATTACCGTTTCGTTGTTGTGCGAATAATGCTCAAGAAGCCACTGTGCAAAAACATCGGTGTCATCAACAGGAAGCTCGGCAACGCAGTAAAATGCACCTTTCGGTTTCGGGCAGATTACGCCTGGAATCCCGTTAAGTAAATCAACCAGTAAATTTCTTCGGTGCGTATATTCTTCGCGTACTTTTCGGATGTATGCTTCATCATTGTGGTGTGCGGCCGCCGCAGCAATTTGTCCGAGTAAAACCGGACTGAGTCTTGCCTGCGCGAAAAGCATCGCCGCATCATGAATTTTTTTTGAACGGGTGATCAGACAGCCGATTCTGGCACCACACATGGAATATCTTTTCGATTCTGAATCAACGATGATGCAGCTTTCGGCAAGTTCGGGAAAATCGAACATCGAAACCTGGTGTTTTCCGTCGTAAACATATTCGCGGTAAACCTCATCAGAAATTACAACAATATCATGTTTCAGAGCAATTTCCGCAAGTTTCTGAAGCTCTTCTCTTGTATAAAGATAACCGGAAGGGTTTCCCGGGTTACATATAAGGATTGCACGTGTTTTATCCGTGATTTTCTTTTCGAATTCCTCAATCGGCGGCAGGGCAAAACCGGTATCAATTGTTGAAGGAATGGCCACAACTTTTACGTTGATCGCGTTCGTAAAACCATTATAATTTGCGTAATAAGGCTCAGGAATAATCACTTCATCTCCATCATCACAAAGCGTTGAAATTGCAAAATTCAGCGCTTCAGAACCTCCGTTGGTTACAATAAAATTATCTGTCGTTAGATCTGTAAAACCTAAAGAATGGTAATAATTTTTCAGTGCGGTTCTGTAATCCAGATTCCCTTCAGACAAGGCATATTCCAGCACTTTCAAATCGATGTTTTTCACAGCATCCAGCGCTGTTTGAGGAGTTTCAATATCGGGCTGACCAATATTCAGATGATAAACTTTTATTCCTTTCTGTTTGGCTTGCAGCGCATACGGAACAAGCTTTCTAACGGGTGACGCAGGCATATTTTCTGCTCTGTGAGAAATTTTCGGCATTATGTTGAATTTTTACAAAAATAAGGATTTTTTTCGGGAGCAATCAAGGGCAGTTTCTCTCGCCAAAGATCGTCCGGCTCTTCGCTGCAATCTTTTTGCTTCACAAAAAGGATTTCCGCTGCGATCCGGGCTAAAAATTCTGTCGTTCTAATTCCGAAAAAACTTCAGGTCATAAAAAAACCGCAGAAAATTTCTGCGGTTTCACTTGAATAATAGTTTATTTAATAAATCCTTTGTTTTTCAACAATGGCTTAATATCCGGCGTTCTGCCAGTGAAATCTTTATAAGCCTGATTTAAATCCACTGAGTTTCCAACCGAAAGGATATACTTTCGGAAACGGTCGCCATTGGCTCTGGTCATACCGCCGTTGGTCGTAATCCAGTCCCAGGCATCCGCATTCAGCACGTCACTCCACATGTAAGCGTAATAACCTGCCGAATAACCGCCGCTCCAGATGTGTGCAAAATAAGGCGTGTGATATCTTGGCGGAACTTCTTTCAGATTGAAGCCATATTTCGCCAAAACCTCTTTTTCGAATTCCAATGCAGGTTTAAATTGCGATTCATCCGTCACCGAATGCCAGTTCATATCCAGCGTAGCTGCAGAAACCAGTTCTGTTGTAGAATATCCCTGGTTAAATGCTGCTGCACTTTTAATTTTATCTACCAAAGCCTGTGGCATTGGCTGTTTTGTTTGGTAATGAAGAGCATAATTTTTCAGAATAGAAGGTTCGAGCGCAAAAAACTCATTGATTTGTGATGGAAATTCCACAAAATCCCTTGGCGTATTGGTTCCGGAAACTGAGATATATTTCTGGTTCGCAAAAAGGCCGTGCAGCGTGTGCCCAAATTCGTGGAACATCGTGGAAACATCATCATAAGAAATCAAAGATGGTTTTCCGTCAGCAGGTTTTTGATAGTTGAATACATTCACAATCACAGGTTTCTGACCTAAAAGATGTGACTGTTCAACGAAGTTGCTCATCCACGCACCACCGTTTTTATTTCTTCGGGTATAGAAATCCAGGTAATAAAGAGCCATCGATTTTCCGTCATTATCGAAAACTTCGTAAGCCACTACATCCGGATGGTAAACCGGCAGATCTTTTCTTTCTTTAAAAGTGATTCCGTAGAATTTTTCTGCCGCATAGAACACCCCTTTCTCCAGAACAGTTGTTACTTCGAAATATGGTTTTATGGCGTTTTCGTCTAAATCGTATTTTGCTTTTCTTACCTGCTCCGAGTAGAAGTTCCAGTCCCAAGGCTCAACTGTAAATCCGCCTTTCTGTTTGTCGATTAAAGCCTGAATCTCGTTGCTTTCTCTTTTGGCAGTTTCTACAGCTGG
>JAHRWY010000103.1:0-10889 GCA_019104935.1 Kaistella sp. | reverse complement strand
GTGCCTCCGCCAATGGCTACAGCCCACTTTTCACATATTCTGAAATTTGGTGTTGTTTTTCGGGTATCGAGAAGTTTGGTTTTAGTTCCCAACAGCCTGGAATCCCAGTCGTGGGTAAGAGTAGCAATTCCGCTCATGCGTTGCATACAGTTTAAAACTAATCTTTCCGTTGAAAGAATTGAGCGTGCACTTCCGGTTACGTAAAATGCGATGTCGCCGGCTTTTGCAGATGCACCATCCTTTATCATTACTTCAACTTTCAGGTTTTTGTCGAACTGTTTGAAGATAACTTCCGCCAATTCCACACCTGCCAGAATACAGTCTTCTTTTACCAAAAGTTTTGCTTTCTGTTCAAGATTTTCGGGAATTGTAGAGAGGGTAGAGTGGTCGCCATCGTGAATGTCTTCTTCGAGAGCAGATTTTATGAACTGTTTTAAAGCTTTATCGGTTACGTATGCAGGTCTTTTCATATTTTATTTTTTAAGGCTTTTGCCAGATTTTTATCAGTTTACACCAGGTCTTTATTATAAAATGCGCCTTTGTTCTCTTTCATGGCGAGCGAATGTTTGATGATGAGGTAAGAGATATTCACCAGATTTCTAAGTTCGGAAAGCTGGGGCGACATGATGGAATAATTATAAAGTTCCGTAACGGCTTCATAGATTTCGCGCTGTTTTTTGCGTGCGAGTTCAAGACGTTCGTTGCTCCGTACGATACTCACAAGATCGCTCATCATTTCCTGAAGCTGGCGACGGAGATAAGAAACCAGCACCATTTCGTCCATCATCTTCATTCCTTCTTCATTCCACTCGGGTACGGCTTTTAAATCATCAAAATTAAAATCATTAATCCTCAGTAATTCTACAGTTTTTAATGCGGCATTATGACCGAAGACCACGCCTTCGAGTAATGAGTTGGATGCGAGTCTGTTGGCGCCATGAAGGCCGGAATTGGTGCATTCGCCTACTGCAAATAAATTTTTGATTGAGCTTTGACCGTCCATATCGATGTCGATTCCACCCATCAGATAATGGCAGGCCGGGACGACGGGAATTAACTGTTTGAAGGGATCGATGCCTTCGTTGAGGCATTTCTGGTAGATGTTTGGGAAGTGTTCTTTGAATTTTTTCTGATCCATTTCGCGGCAGTCTAGTCCAACATAATCGTCGCCCGAAATTTTTAATTCATTATCGATCGCTCTGGCAACAATATCACGGGATGCCAGTTCTTCGCGCTCATCATATTTCTGCATGAATTTTTCGCCATCTTTGGTTCTGAGTTTTGCGCCGTCACCACGTACTGCCTCCGAAATCAGAAAAAGCATCCCGTCTCTTTTTGAATATAATGCGGTAGGATGGAATTGATAGTATTGCATGTTCGAAACTTTACCACGCGCCCTGTGAACGAACGCAATTCCGTCGCCTGTTGCGATTACAGGATTTGTAGTGTTTTTGTAAACATGCCCGGCACCGCCGGTTGCAACAAGTGTAATTTTGGCGGTAATTTTCTTGATTTTTTTATTCTTTTCATCCAGAATATAGGCACCGTAGCAGGAAATATCGTCGGTATTCAGTTCTTTTCCGGGGACATGATGCTGAGTGATTAAATCTACCACATAATGATGTGCCAACATTTCGATGTTTTTCGACCGCTTTACTGTTTCCAGCAAGGCGCGCTCGATTTCTGCACCGGTAATATCTTTGTGATGAACGATGCGGTTTTCGGTATGACCGCCTTCACGGCCCAGTTTGAAATCGCCATCTGTTTCCATATCGAAACGCGTTCCCCAATCCACGAGCTCCTGAAATCTCGCCGGCCCTTCTTTGATGACCATTTCTACCACATCTCTTTTATTTTCGCCGTCACCGGCACGCATGGTATCGTCAATATGTTTCTGGAAATTATCGTTATCGAAATCGGTGACAACAGCTAATCCGCCCTGCGCATATTTGGTATTGCTTTCGTCTTCATCGGCTTTGGTGACTATGGTGATTTGGGCTTCGGGCATTTTTTCTGAAACTTTTATCGCGTAAGAAAGCCCCGAAATTCCGGAACCAATGACGAGTACATCTGCTTTAATCATAGGTTTTTAAATAAATTTAAATAATTTTTCGTCGGGTTTGCGGACTTTTTTCAAACGCTGAAAATCATCGTTTTCTGAACGGTAACCCAGAGCCAACGTTACTGCCACACCTTCTTTTTCGGTATCCAGACCCAGGATTTCTTCAATTAAATCTTTTTTGAAACCTTCCATCGGACAGGAATCTACTTCTTCCATCGCTGCGGCAAAAATTAAACTTCCCAGTACAATATACGACTGTTTCTCGGCCCAGGCCTGTACATCCACATTACTTTCAGTATAGCTTTCAATATTTCTGCGGAATGGGCTGAGGTTTTCAACCGGAATTTCACGTACCTCAGAAATATGTCGGAAATATCCGTCAATATAACTTCTGTCCACTGTTTTTTTAGAAACGATTACGATTAATTTTGAACAGGAAGAAATCTGGGATGCATTGTGAAATGCGGGAAAGAGTTTTTCCAGCATTTCTTTACTTTCTACTACAAGAATTTTGTAAGGCTGCAGGCCCAGAGAACTTGCTGAAAGTTTGCCTGCCTGCAGAATATTCTGAAGAATCTGTGATGAAACCTCTTTCGAAGGATCGAATTTTTTTACTGAATATCTTTTTTGAAGTGCCTCTAAGTAATCCATTAAACAAAGATAGGAAAAGTAGGAAAACGGAAGCGTAACTTGTGGGAAAGTTAATCCGCGCGAGCGGTATTCAAATTTAAAAAAGTCCGCCGTTCTGTTGGTTCTCAAAAAAGGTGTCAGTTTCGAGCTGGTCCGATTGAGCGGCTTTCACGGCGAGTTGGTCGCAGATTTCGTTTTCGGGATGTCCGGCGTGGCCTTTTATCCAGTGAAAAGTGGTTTTATGCGCTTTGAGAAGCGGTACCATGCGTTTCCAAAGATCGGGATTTTTTACATTTTTAAAACCCTTTTTAATCCATCCAAAAATCCATTTCTGGTTGATGGCATCCGAAACATATTTGCTGTCGGTATAGATGTGGATGTCGTTTTCAGTAGATTTCAGTTTCTCCAGAGCGACAATCACGGCAAGCAATTCCATGCGGTTATTCGTGGTAAGACGGAAGCCTTTTGAAAATCGCTTTTCGTAGTTTATTTCCGGAACTTTCATCACGATTCCGTAGCCGCCTTTCCCCGGATTGCCGCTGCAGGCTCCGTCGGTAAAGATTTCGATTCTAAGACTCATATTTAAAAATCGAACTCGTCATCATCATCCAAATCATTCATAGAAGAACCTGAAAGATTTTGGTTATTTGGTAAATCGAATGCTGCGCCCGGATCGATGGTGGCTTTTATTTTTTCAAAACCGTTTGGTTCATCCTGCTGCCCGAAATTTGAGGGTTGATAACCGTAACCGCTGCCAAACAGGTCGAGGTCGGCAAATTTTGCGATATTTTTGTAAAAAGACATTCTTACATCGGCAGTCGCACCGTTTCGGTGTTTTGCAATGATCAGTTCTGCCTGGTTTTCTGTGGAAGATTCGCCTCCGTCTTCATCATTATCCCAGGTGGTAATTTTATAATATTCCGGACGGAAGATGAAGGAAACAATATCCGCATCCTGCTCAATCGCGCCGGATTCCCGAAGGTCAGAAAGCATCGGTCTTTTCCCGGGACGGGTTTCCACACTTCTGGACAGCTGCGAAAGTGCGATTACAGGAACGTTCAGTTCTTTTGCGATGGCTTTTAAGGATCTTGAAATGGTTGCAATTTCCTGCTCACGGTTTCCTGCTCCACCTTTGCCTGAATTTGCAGTCATCAGCTGAAGATAATCGACCATGATGATTTTTACGCCGTGCTGCATTACGAGTCGCCTGCATTTTGCCCGGAAATCGAACACTGAAAGTGACGGCGTTTCGTCAATGTATAAAGGCGCATTTTCAAGTTCTGATACGTTGGAAAACAGCCTTTGCCATTCTTCATCGCTCATCTGCCCTTTTCTTAATTTTTCTGAAGAAATGCCAGTTTCTGAGGCAATCATTCTGGTGATTAGCTGTACGGAAGCCATTTCCAGAGAGAACAAAGCCATAGGGATTTTATGCTGTACCGCGATGTTTCTTGCCATGGAAAGCAGGAATGCAGTTTTACCCATCGCCGGACGTGCCGCAATGATAATTAAATCTGAATTCTGCCAACCTCCGGTTTCTTTATCGATGTCTCTGAAACCTGAAGGAATTCCCGAGATTCCTTCTTTGTCTTTCAGCGCTTTAATGGTTTCAATGGCCTGTTTTACCAAAGTATTTGCAGTGTCGAAACCTTTTTTAATGGTACCGTTGGTGATTTCGAAGAAAGACTGTTCTGCTTTGTCGAGCAGTTCGAAAACATCGGTAGATTCTTTGTACGAACTGTCGATTACGTTTGCTGAAACATTAATCAGACTTCTTAAAATAAATTTCTCGAGAATTACACGAACGTGATATTCGATATGCGCACTGGATGAAACGCCCATCGTTAAATCGATAATATAATGGTCGCCACCGGCAAAACCCAGTTTATCTGTTTTTTTGAGTTCCTGAATTACAGTCATCAAATCCACCGGATGGTTTCCTTCAAACAGTTTAAGGATTGCGCGGAAGATTTCCTGATGCCTTGGATCGTAAAAAACTTCCGGAGTGAGCAAATCGATGGAATAATCAAGGCCTTTCTTGTCGATAAGAAAAGTTCCGATAACAAGTCTCTCGAATTCTACTGCATTGGGCGGCATTTTGCCGTCGGAAATTGATAGTTCTTTTGCAAAATTACCGTGGATGAGTGACGATAATGTATCCTTCTGTGTCATGGGACAAAGATAGAATTTTAATTATTTCGGAACCCGGATTGTGTAGAAGAAATGTTAAAAATTCACAAACGACGCGCTCATCAACTTTAGCAGGAGTTTTCGGTGGTGTGGATAAATTTGGATAACTTTTTTAAGGTTTAATAATTCATTTTGCGGAGTTTAGGAACGGTGGCTCCTACAAGTAAAGCGATCAGTAAAGTCATGCTTCCGCCGAAAACCACCGAACGTACAACGCCTAAAAGTTTTGCTGCAAGACCGCTTTCAAACTGCCCCATTTCATTGCTCGACATGATGAAAATAGAATTTACGCTTAAAACCCTTCCGCGTAAATGATCGGGAGTTTTCAGCTGTACGATGGTTCCGCGGATGACAACCGAAATCCCGTCTAACATCCCGCTGCAGACCAACAGGAAGAAAGAAAGCCAGTAAAGTTTTGAGAGACCAAAACCAATAATACACAGACCAAATCCTGCCACAGCGACCAGTAGAATTTTTCCCTGATTTCGCTTTAGCGGCACAAAGGCGAGAAACGCAATAATGCACATGGCCCCGATATCGGAAGCGGCATTCAACAAACCGAAACCTTCAGAACCAACTTTAAGGATATCGGTCGCAAAAACCGGAATCATTGCGATTGCGCCGCCAAAAAGCACAGCAAACATGTCAAGACAAAGTGCGCCCAGAATTTCTTTGGTTTTATAAATGTAGGCGATTCCTTCGCGCATGCTCTGTACCACGCCAATTTCTCTTTCGGTGTTTTCAGAAGGATGCTTTTTCAGCATCCAAAAGAAAATTGAAGAAAAGATCATCAAGCCTAAAACCACCAAAATCGTCCCCGAAATATCAATCCAGTGGATAAGAAATCCGCCGATCGCGTGACCTGCAACCGATGCGGTGAGAAATGTGCCCTGGTTAATGGTAATGGCATTTGGCAAGGTTTCTTTCGAAATAATTTTCGGGATCATTGAAGGAATAATCGGCCCAAGAAACGCGCGGCAAAATCCTGTGAAAAAAATCACCATGTAAATAAAATACGAGATTTCTTTGTTGCTGAAATGCAGGAGTTGATTTCCAAAAAATGCCGGAATAATCAACAGACTTATCAGGATTACATAAACATAATTACAGATGAGAAGCAGTTTTTTCTTTTCGGAATTATCGATTACATGTCCTGCGTAAAGTGCGGTTGAAACTGCCGGAATCACTTCAGAAAGACCAATTAAACCAATAGCAAAAGGATCTTTGGTTAATTGGTAGATCCACCAGCCCATCAAAGTGGCTAGCATTCTGAAAGACAGAACAAGAAAAAACCGGCCGGTCATTAAATTCCGGAATTCGGGAATTTTTAAAGTCTGAATGGGGGTAACTGAAATCATGGTGCAAAAGTAATTTTTGGCAACGGATTCTGTATGATTCGCAGTATTTTTTTTTGGTGAAAAAATTAAAATTTATCTTTGGCGAATGAACTGGATTATACTTATTATCGGCGGTCTGTTTGAAACCGGATTTGCCCTATGCCTTGGGAAAGCCCAGGAAACTACAGGAAAAGAAAGTTATTTTTGGTGGGCCGGGTTTATTGTTTCGCTTTTTATCAGCATGTTTTTGCTTTATAAAGCCATTTCATTTGGAGCGAACCCAATTCCGGTGGGCACAGCTTATGCCGTCTGGACAGGGATTGGTGCGGTGGGCGCGGTTTTTATGGGGATTTTTATTTTTAATGAACCTGTAAACTTCTGGCGCATGTTTTTTGTGTTCACTTTAATTGCGTCTGTGGTAGGGCTGAAGGTAGTGAGTAACTAATTAATCAATCGGTTTATTAAAAATTATTTTATAAAAATATCTGAAATCTCAAAAAAAAATCCGGACACAATGCCCGGATTAACTTTTTGCCTAAGTTTTTTATTTTTTAATGAATTTAGTGCTTAATGTTTTTCCGTTTGTCGTGGTTACATTTACAATATAAATTCCCTTTGAAAGATTTGCAATATTCATTTTATCATTGCTGCCCTTTAAAACAATTCTTCCATCCGCAGAATAGATTACTGCTGATTTTAGTTTTTCGTTTTTGGTGAAAATATAAAGTTCATCGGCTGCCTGGGTAACTATAATATCTCTAACAGTGCTGTAAGATTCGGTAGTTCCTAGATTGTTGTCGCCTTCTATAGAGAACGCTAATCCGTTAAATAAGGCATCAGAGGTAAGCGCACTGATGTTTGTCCAGTTTGTAGCTCCTGCTCCAAATGCGTTTGCCGGATCCACAAGTTTTGCAAATTCAGAATTAACTGCTCCTACCGACCAATTCCATCTTTGGGAACTTACATAATCGGTCAGATTAAGTTTCGGGGCAAAAGCTACCCAATATTTGGTGTTGGCAGTGAGTTGAAGGGCAGAACCTAACGCTTCCACAACATCAATGTTATAGGCAAAGTAACCGGTTGCCGGTGTTGTTATGGTAAATGCGGTAGAAGCTTCAGTAAGATCAATTTTTGCGATGTAAGCATTTGCATCTCCAGGAATACCGGCGGGTTTCCCTGCGTTGTCGGCATAAATGTACATTAAAAGTCCCCGGTTAAGGGTGGTAACCGTACCTGCATTTTGAAAACCAAGGAAAGAAAATGTCTTTACACCAGCATCACCGCTTAATATGAAATCGTCTGCAGCCATAACAAAGTTGCCATTTGATAAAACATCGGAAACAATACCGCTTCCTCCTGTAGCAACCTGTTCGTATAAAACCGACACTGGTTTTTTTACATTTTGTAAAATATTTTGACTGGATGAAACAGCCGTAAGGCTTTGGGCGTT
Organism: Kaistella sp.; assembly: GCA_019104935.1. GTDB lineage: Bacteria > Bacteroidota > Bacteroidia > Flavobacteriales > Weeksellaceae > Kaistella. The sequence goes on along the minus strand of JAHRWY010000103.1, from coordinate 3,220 downwards.
AGATAGTGAAAGCGACAAAAATGTTGCAGCTGCCAAGTAAAGTTTTTTCATTTTATAATTTTATAATTGAGTCGGTGAATATATAAAAATTATGTTAAATCAGAAGGCTTTTTTATCTCGTTTTAGCATGTTGCTGTAAGACAGAACATTGCTTTTTATCTACGCAAACAGATGAATGTTAAAGCACAGGATTAGAAGCTAATCACTGTCTGGTTTGCGGTTAAATGTAAAGGCTTAAATGGTAATGAATTTTAACAGAAAATTACATCCTGAATTTACTTAAGAAATCCCCAATTTTCCGGTCGTTTGCGAGCCTCGGGATCTTATTTTGACCACCAAGTTTCCCTTCAGATTTTGCGTAATCCTGAAATGCATTTCTTTTTAATTTACTGATAATTAATGGTTTCAGAATGTTTCCGGAGATTAAATCGTCGTAATAAGTGTTGCGCTTGCGCATCTCATCATCAAGGTTTTTTCGGAAATCTTCTATATTTTTAGGTTCTTTTTCAAACTCAATAAACCATTCGTGATAAGGCAGGCCTTCTGTAGGATTTACCTGTGGTGCAAGATGAAATTCGGTGATTTGTGCCGCAAATTTCTCCACCGTAGCCTTCATAGCTTCCTCCACTTCAAAAGCGATAACATGTTCGCCAAATGCTGAGGTGAAATGTTTGGTTCTTCCGGAAACTACTATTCTGTAAGGGTTTTTAGAAATAAAACGAACGACGTCGCCAATGGAATACGCCCAAAGCCCCGAATTCGTCGTTAAAATTAAAGCGTAATCTTTATGAAGTTCAACGTCCTTTAAAGTAAGCCTTTTTGCGTCCGGTTTCCCGTACGCTTCCAGCGGAACAAATTCATAAAAAATGCCGTGATTGGTAAGAAGCAGCAATCCTTCGTGCTGATAATCATCCTGGAATGCAAAAAATCCCTCGCTCGCCGGAAAAGTCTGTATGGTATCAACTTCTTTGCCCAGAAGTTCCTTCATTTTTTCGCGGTATGGTTCGTAATTTACTCCGCCAGTGATAATGAGCTGTAGATTTGGGAAAAGTTCAGTAATTTTTTTGCCGTTGCGCTCGATCAGTTTTTCAAAATACATAATCAGCCACGGCGGGATGCCCGAAATTAAGGTCATGTTTTCTTTTTCGGTTTCCTTCACAATTTCATCCACTTTGGTTTCCCAGTCTTCGATGAGGTTGGTTTTAAGGCTGGGCAAACGGTTTTTCTGAAGGTAATTCGGGATGTGATGGGCCACAATTCCGGAGAGGCGCCCTGTCTGGATTCCGTTGATTTCTTCCAGTTCCGGACTTCCCTGCAAGAAAATCATCTTTCCGGAAACAAAATCTGCATTGTTTTTCTGGCTGATATAGTGAAAAATCGCGCTTTGCGCTGCCGCAATTTGGTAAGGCATTCCTTCTTTTGAAATTGGGATGTATTTTGACCCTGAAGTTGTTCCTGAAGTTTTCGCAAAATATAGGGGAGTGTCGGTCCAGAGAATGTTTCGCTGGCCTTTTTTTACGCGTTCGATGTAGGATTTCAATTCTTCATAATCGGAAATGTTCACCAGTTTTTGAAAATCCTGAACATTCTGAATATTTTCAAACTGATGTTCCCTGCCAAACAAAGTTTTTTCGGCAGTTTTTACCAGAGAAATCAGGAGTTTTTCCTGATCTTCAACAGCGTTCTGCTTAAAGGTTTCGGTTTGTTTAACGTGTTTTTTTGCCCAGATTAAAGCAATTTTTTTCTTAATGAAATTCAGCATACCGCAAATTTAGATGTTTTTAGAAACAAATTCTTAAACCTAAAGATAAATTTAGCAATGTGGATTTGGAGTAGTATTTTTCAATTTTGGGATCATTCATTTCGGTAAAAGTCCTGAGGAAATAGAATCTTGGCCCCGCAACAAGCTGAAGGTTGTTGTTTTTGGTAAGGCCGTACATTGCTTTCGCGCCCACCAAAAAAGCGTTCCCACTTTCTGAAAAATTTTTTGTTCTGTAATTTGAATAACTTTTCAGCTTCGCGTAGCCGCCGCCGATGTTTCCTTCGAAACTTAATCTGTTATTGGCTTGGTATCGGTAAAGCGCGTAATAATCGAAGGTGGTAAACTGCGGACTGTGCAGATCGCCGAAAACGGAAACATCAGATACTTCGGAATAACTTTTATTGAATTCGATTCCCAAACCGATATTTTTTAAAAAAGTTCCTGTAAATACCACACCGAATCCGGTAAAAGTGTTGGTGCCGTCTGCAATAAAATTACTGCCCATTCCGGTTAATGTATTTCCTTTGAGTTCGAACGCAAATTTGTCTGTTTCCTGAGACAAACATATTCCGGAAAACAGGATGAAAATAAATAAAAAACTCTTCATGGTTCGAGCACGATTTGTTGAAATTTAAAAGCAATGTTTTTTGCCGGAAGAATGATGGATAAAGAATCGTAATCAAGTCTGCATTCCGGATCACTGGAACTGAATGAAATAATTTTCCGGTTTAGAAACAACGTCTTTTCTTTCGTAGTTCCAGGGCCGCCAAGCTTGAAGTTTCCCGAAGCATCGGTGTGGGTTTCGGAGATCAAAATATCCTCCGCATATAGTTTTACGGGAATGTTTGCCATGTTCTGTGAGATCTTTCCTTCAGCGTAAATTCTGGAATTACTCACGTATTCGGGTTGGCAGCCATTCGGTGACATCAGAAATGAGATGGGCAAAACAGCAGAAAAAATAAATCGTTGTATCATATCATGGTTTTTTGAAGCTAGAAATTATAGCGGTAACCTAAGCTCAGGCTCAGGAATGTGGAACGGCTGTAGTATTTCTGAATCTGCGGATTTTCATTGTAAACATTTCCATAATAGAAATTTGCCTTTAAGGCCGCAAAAACTTGCTGAGGTCCGTCTAAAGTATAAATTGCTTTTCCGCCCAGATTAAAACCCATTGCATGATCTTTCAGTTTTTCGCTTTTGTCCAGATAAAGGTTCGTGTAACGGTAATAACTGAAACCTGCCATTTCCTCCACCATAAAATCTTCCGAAATGTTTTCGCGGTGCGTTAGAAAGACATCAAACACCGTCATTCTGGGTGAGCCTAAATTGCCATACAGATTTTGGGAGCCATATTTCACGTTCGAAAAAAGTTCGCTGTAATCGAGGCCGACTCCAAAATTAATCGGCGTCATAAGATTTCCGCCAAATCCGAATCCATAAAATGGCTGCAGATCTTTC
>JAHRWY010000089.1:0-4947 GCA_019104935.1 Kaistella sp. | reverse complement strand
AAACTATGGCCTTAACGCGGATGGGGTTTCATCTCTAGCCGGTGCCCCATGTAAGCACTCTGGGGAAATCAACAACCCCGTGTTCACACGGGGTTTTGGAAGTGAGTAAGTTTTTTACCAACCAGGATACTGGGTGATATTGAGGTTGATGTTTCTTTCTCTTAAAGGCATTGGGATTACAAAAAGTTTATCATTTGGAGCTACTTCGCAAACGATACTGTAACAGTTTGTAAGTTTTGCAAAACCTAAATTATTTCTTTTAAGATCGAAGAAGCGGTGTCCCTCCGCGAAGAATTCTTTTCTTCTTTCCTTCAGGATATTTTCAAGCGTTGCTGCAGCGTAAGGCACTGCGCCTCTTGATGCCGCAAAATCATTGAGTTCGGTTAATGCCAACGCGGTGTTTCCTATTTTGAACAAGGCTTCAATTTTATTAAGTTTGACTTCAGACATTCTGAAAATCTTTACATTCTGGGCAAAAGGCCCTTCACTGGTAATTCTGAAATATTTTCGGGTCCATATCCCTCGTGGATCATCCTGGGTCGGCACTGCAGTTGAAGTAAAGAGAGAACGTCTTACATCGGATGCAGCAAAGGTACTGTAGAAATTTTGTGTAAATAAAAACCTTTTCTTGGATCCATTGAATTCATAAAAAGAAGAAAGAGAACTGTTGATTCCAGGGTTTTCACCGGATGTCGCATTCATATTGATCTCCCAAACTGTTTCAGCCTGATTTTCACTTAAATTTACATCGGTTGCAGTAAAATATTTTACATAATTTTCCTTACTGACAAAATTAAAATTACTGTTGCTGGCGGTAGAATTGATTACCTGATCAGCATAATCAATAGCCTTTTGATAATCACCAGATTTCCCTCTAGTAAGATAAACCCTTGAGAGCAATAATCTCGCTGCTGTGGGACTTAAAAAACCTTTATTACTTGGATTTTCTTCATTCATAATACTCAAAGCCGTCGTGAGATCGCTGATGATCTGTTCATACACTGCATCTACTGTAGCTCTAGGCAATTGTTGATTAGGATCATAATTACCCAAGTTCAATGGCACACCATACTCCTGATTCATATTCGATGTTGGGTTAGGAGAATAGAACGCCACGGCATAAAAATACCCTACGGCGCGGGCAATCCTGGCTTCACCCTTCAAATTTAAAACAGTTGGAGTATTGGGCAAAGAGGTATTATTGACAACGGTATTAGCCAGAACGATACCATCATACAGATCATCAAGCATACCAAAATCTGAAATATCCGCCGACCAGTTCAAAAAGCCGGTGTTTCTGTACGCAACATCTGACGGAAGCGCAGTAATAAACACATTATCAGAAATCAGATCACCAAACGCCAGTATATCAGCACCAAAGGCGGTAGAAGTTGAATATTGATCATAAACACCATTCAATATGCTTCTCATATCATTTTCACTTTTAATAGCGTCTTCGATCGGAAACTGATCTACAGGACTCTCGATCAGCCGCTCTTCCGAACATGCAGGCAGCAGGAATAATGAAGTAAAAGCTGCTGCTATAAATATTTTTGTAAATTTCATTGTAATAATTTTTAAAAGTCTAACGAAACACCAAAAGAAACACTTCTCATAATTGGCGATGTGTAGTCATACAAACCTTTACCAGCCCACGAAGCTCCTGCCGCATTAGAATTTGCTTCCGGATCAAAGGTTAATGTTTTATCGAATGTGTAGAGCCACAAGTTAACCCCTCTTAAATAAAGGGTAAGATTATCAACACCGGCATCTTTTAAAACATTTCCAAAGCTATAGCTCAATTTTGCTTCTTTAAGCCTGATGTGGTCACCATCTCTCATCCATCTGGTAGACGGGCCTGCCGCGTTTGATGGATTATTAAGCAACTGGATTGGGTTGGACGCAGTGGTATTTGTTGGGGTCCAGCTGTCATAAAGTGCATCGGTGATCTGATTATTAATCGCCGATCCGTCGCCCAGGATATAATTCTGCCATCTGTTGTGAACAGAATATTCGAACTGACCTGTAAAGAAGGCACTTAAACTGAACTTCTTATATCTGAATTCACTTTTTAAACCGGCAGTATATTTTGGGAAAGGCGTTTTACCTTGCCACACTCTTTGTGCTGCGGTCCGGTTAGTTGTAGTCTCGGTATGCGAAGCGTCTGTCCAGAACATTCCTGCTCCTGTCTGAGGATTCACCCCTGCCCATTCATAAGTGTAATACTCGCCTAAAAGGTGGCCTTCACTGATCGCACGCATGCTGTTAGAAACACCGGATAAATCGATTTGTCCTGGATTCGAAATACTTTCTACTGTATTTTTGTTATAAGCAAAGTTTCCGTCGATAAGCCATGTAAACTCACCGGTAAAAGGTTTAATTCCGGCAGTAACCTCCAACCCACGGTTTAGGATATCTCCTACGTTCGTTAAATAACTGTCTGGCCCACCAGCTGTAGTAGCGGTTGTATATGAATAAATGGCATCCACTGTCTTTCTTTGATACACATCAATGGAAGCATTGAAAATATTATCGAAAATAGTAAAATCTAATCCTAGGTTAAACTGTTTTGAAATCTCCCACCGAAGATCTGGGTTCCCCGGTTGCGAAATCGTTGTGGCCTGATCTGCTGCGTATAATGAGGTAGGACTTACCAAAGCCAGAGCGTTGTACTGTACATACCACTGATCCGCATACGGAATATTTCCGATTTCACCATAGTTCGCTCTTAAAGTTAGCAGATGGAAGAAATCGGGAATGAAATTTTCTTCAGATATAGTCCAGGCACCAGCTACAGACCAGAAGTTACCATATTTCTTCAACCCTAAGGTTGAGTTACCGTCTCTACGCACCTGTGCAGATAAAGAGTATTTTTTATCGAGGTTATAGTTTAAACGCGAATAATATGAAATCTGTGTCCATTTTAACCGGTCTTCCCAAGGCTGCAGATAATTTGTTCCAAAGGAAATATACGGAATTGGCTGAGAAAGATCGTCAACCTGAGCCCCCAAAGAATAGTACTTATGTTCCTGATATTCCATCCCTACATAAGCCTGCACTTCATGTCTGTCATTGAAAGTATTTCGGTAACTCAAAGAGTTGTTCCAGTTCCAGTCGAATGCACTGGATCTACTTTCAAGGACATATCCATTATAGGTTAAACCATCACCAATTCGTGGATCCCAATAGGTCTTTTCATCCAACGCCTGATACTGCACACCAAAAAGTGAGTTGGCATACACGTTTTTCATTACCTGCAAATCTGCGGTTACCGATGAAACAAAAGTTTTAATTGAACCCTTCATAAAATCCATTTCCTGAATCGCCAGCGGGTTAAAAAATTCGTTTCCGTTCCCTAAATTGTTCTGGTTAAACGACCCGTCCGGATTATAGGCAGGATAGATCGGCGCGATATACCAGTTCGTAAGCCAGGGATTTCTGTAAGCTCCTCCATCATCATATGTTTTTCGTTCGACATTCGTAAAATTCGCATTGAAAGCTAAGTTAAACTTATCCGAAATCTTATGATCGATGGCTGAAGTCAAACTGACACGGTCGAAATTACTGTTCAGAACTAGAGGCTCGTTCTGGTAATACGAACCGCCCAATCGAAACGAGGTATTTTCACCGCCTCCAGTAGCCGAAATGTTATAAGTATTTACAATTGAGGTGCTTCTCTGAACTTTTTCCTGCCAGTTTTCATCACTAACTCCGTCGTAGAAATTATCTTGCGCGAACTGGTCAGTTGCTGCCTGCAAATCAGTAAAAACCCCACTGTTTACCAACATCTGGCCGCCCCACTGCAAATACTCGCTGGCATTCATATATTTTTGTTTGTCATAAGCAATATCCTGTACCGACATATCACTGGAGACATTAAAACGTGTTTTTTGGTTAAACCGCCCTCTTTTCGTAGTAATTACAATTACACCGTTTGCTCCTCTTGCACCATACAGTGCAGTAGCGGAAGCATCCTTAAGTACAGCTACTTTTTCGATTGAGTTGGGATCGATACTGGCCAAAGGATTCCATGATTCCATAACCTGGGCATTGTCGGAACCTTTACCTACAACAACTCCGTCGATAACATACAGCGGATTGGGTGTGCCGATTAAAGACCCTACTCCCCTAATGGTTATGAGGTTAGTAGACCCAGGGTCACCTCCATTTGTTGAAAAAGTTAAACCCGCTACTCTACCGTTTAGAACTTCATCAACAGAGGCTACTGGAGTAGATTCGAAGTTTGCTTTTGAGACCACAGTGTATGAACCCATTTTAACTGCCGGATCCAACTTAATACCTCCTACAAGTACTACTTCCTCGATATCCTTGGTTTTTGTAGCAGTATCTCTTTTTGCTTTCTGAGCCATTAACGCATGTCCGCTAAAGAACAGAACACCAATGGTTAAAACTCGTAATTTTACATTCATATTAACACATTTTAATATTTTATCTCGCAAATATGTTAATTTATTTTAACATGACCAAATTAATATTCTGAATTAGTCACCTATTATGAAAAATACTTAACCCTTCCTTATAATTATTTAGGATTTATTATATATTTTATACAAAAAGATCAGAATACATCACAGATTTATAAATCATTAAAAGAGCAAAATCTTGCAAAAAAAAATCAGAATGGACAAACTCCATTCTGATTGAAAAAAATATTTGATATTGAATTTTATTTATAATATTCCCAAAGAATAACAATAAATATGACTACCATCCTGGGTTTTGCTCCGCCTGCATCTTAGGGTTGTTAACCGTAGTGCTTAATGGAATAGGCCACAAAACCTTGAAGTCTTCTTTTGGAATCATTGGAACGCCATAAGGACCTGTATACGGTGTACCTAATGTAAACATAGCACCTGTTGGCATTGCATTAGCAACTTTTGCAGGTATACCTGGAGTTGGAACTAAATCATCATACAGTAGTCGGTG
>JAHRWY010000057.1:0-6327 GCA_019104935.1 Kaistella sp. | reverse complement strand
ATCCGGTAGCGTGGGAATCGTCCACCATCACCAGACAGTCGTATTTTTCAGCCAGATCACAAACGCCTTTTAAATCGGCAACAATTCCGTCCATAGAGAAAACTCCGTCGGTCACAATAATTCTGAACCGGTGATTTTTCTCGGAAGCAGCTTTTAACTGTGCTTCCAAATCTTCCATATCATTGTTTTTGTAACGGTATCTCGCAGCTTTACAAAGCCTCACGCCATCAATAATTGAAGCATGGTTCAGTTCATCCGAAATAATAGCGTCTTCCTCAGAAAATAGAGGTTCGAAAACTCCCCCATTCGCATCGAAACATGCTGCATACAGAATGGTATCTTCCATTCCTAAAAATTTGGAAATTTTAGCCTCAAGTTCTTTATGAATATCCTGAGTTCCGCAGATAAAACGGACAGACGACATTCCGTAACCGTGGCTTTCAATCATATCCTGCGAAGCTTTCATCACTTCGGGATGGTTGGAAAGTCCTAAATAATTATTAGCACAGAAATTTAGAAGTTTCTTTCCGTTGGCTTCAATCTCAGCGGACTGTTGGGAAGTGATGATTCTTTCGGTTTTGAAGAGCCCTTCGTTTTTGATATTTTGTAATTCGTTCTGAAGATTTTCCAGATAATTTTTAGAAATCATAATTGAATTTTTTAAGAAACGCTAATTTAACAAAAAAAGCCCTCAATTCGCTAAAAATCGAGGACCGTTTGATACTAATCAAAAAAAACAATTATAATTATTTATAGACAATACCCCATTTCTGGTTTAATTTAAAATATTCTTCTTTAGATTTTGGCTGCCAATTTGTACCTGCCGGAGAACCGAATTCCCTGAAATAACCTTCGAAGCCAGCCGGAGAGTAACTAAAAACCATAATAAATGTTTCTTTACCTGTATTTTTTACTCCATGCCAAACATTTTTGGGAATAAGCGCAACACTACCTGTTTTCACCGTTATTTCCTGATCTCCAACAGTTAAAATTCCTTCTCCTGAATGAACAAATATCAATTCGTCTTCGTTTAAATGCTTATGCACAGGAATGCCTTCCTGGGAAGCAATTTCCTCGGTACAGAATGATACAGCATTACTGCCGTTTTTTACTTTTGAAACTTTTATCGTCAGTGGCGAATTTCTTGTTCCAATCCAAAAAGTTTCACCTTCTTCGGCATGAACCACAACAGGATCAATTTCGTCATTATCTTTCAATGAAAAGTCCGGAAAAGCTAAAAGCCCAAAAAAACTTAGTGAAGCTGTTTTTAGAAACTTCTTGCGTGACTGTACCATTTCTTTTTAGTCATTAAAAACTTTTATAAAAATAAAATAATATAATGGGATAATATACCGCTAAAACACCCATTTTATAATTTTGGTAGCCTGCATAAAAAAAAGCCTCCACTTGGGAAGGCTTTTGTGTTTATTCTTTAATAAATTTGAGATTCTGATTATCGATCTTAAGAAGATAAACTCCTTTTGTCAATGAATTTACATCAATTGTTTTGCCGGAAGAATAGGTACCGGTTTTAATCATTTTACCGTCCATACTGTAAATTTCATATTGCTGATCTTTTGTAATTCCGGATACCGAAAGGGAATTTTTCACGGGATTGGGATAAACTTTTACCGGATCTTTCCCGGAATCATTCACTGCAAGAATGGTGGTATCTTTTGTTACTGTAGAATTTCTCTGAATAATCTGGTTTTCATAATTAAACTGAACAGACGAAACCGGGAAATTGATCTGATTGGCAAAATTCTGATTTTTAGTAGTATGATTAAGTACAAGGTAGGCCACCTGTCCGCCAGTGCCGTTTACTTTAATAGGCAAAGGCATTTCGAAAAAATTTACCGAAGAATGACTGGTTGTTTGACTGACCTTGAATCTTAGCACCTGATCAGACGTTTGGTTCCAGCGGATCTGATATGTTGGATATCCCTGTCCGTAAATCCAATCATTAAAAAACTCAGTGAAATCCTTTCCCGTTGACATTAAAAGCGAGTTTTTGAGATCGGCAGTTTTTGCATAGCCGTACGCCAGTTCAGGTCTTGAATGATAATCCTTCAACGCAGAATAAAATACATCGTCACCTAAAATCCACTTGATCATTCTTACCACATAGCCGCCTTTAGAATAACTTAACCTGCCACTGAAAATAGCTCCCGTGTTTCCGAGATTAGTATCGGAAACATATACACTGCCACCAGAAGAACTGGTTATATAGTTCATTTCGGAACCCAGATAGCTCATAAACTGAGAATTGGTCATCAATAATTTTTCGTTAGCCAGATGTTCACCAAATGTTGCAAAACCTTCGTTAAGCCAAATGTCGTTCCATGCTCCACAGGTTACCTTATCGCCAAACCACTGGTGTGCCAGTTCGTGTGCAATAATTCCTCTTCCCCAGGATCCCATTGATGACATGGTAGCGTGCTCCATACCTCCACCCCATCCGAACTGCATATGGCCGTATTTTTCACTCCTGTAGGGATATGGCCCGAAATACTGCTCAAAAGTATTCATCACGGTTTTCGTCCATTCAATATTAGACATTACCGTAGAATTCGATGTGGTGGATGGGTAAAGATAATTAACAAAAGGGAATGCAGGACTTCCCATTGTGTCGTTCAGTTTTGTATAATTTGTAATACCTAAGGCTATTAAATAAGCTGGAATAGGATAATTGGTTTGCCAAAAAGTAAGTTTTCTGTTGCCGGGCAGCAATGTTTCTGAATATAATTTTCCATTTGATGCAACATTATATTGTGAAGGTGTATTAATTTTTAGATCAACTTTTTCGATCTTATCATTCAAACTTTGCTTTGTAGGAAACCATTCCTGAGCTCCATAAGGCTCTGAAAGCGTATACAGAACAGGGGTTCCGTTTTGTGTGGAAACAGTAAAGGCATCACCTGCACTTCCTCCGGTATCCGGAGCTCCAGAATATTTTATAGATAGTGAATCCAGAGAAGACGAGGGAATTACTGCAGGAAAATCAATTTTAAGTTCTTTCGTTGCAAGTTGCGTAAAAGGCAGACTGGCACCATGATATTTAACCTCCGAAACGGTAAGTGCATCAGATAAATCAAAATAAATACTCGATATATTTTGATTCGGAACAAAATGACTTGTTACGGTACCACTCACAAACTGTTGTGCAGGATCTAAATCAAGTTCCAAACGCTGGTATCTTAAATCATAATTCAGCGTATTTGGATTTACATTGAAATCGATCATTTTAGAATACTTTAGCAGTTCCTTGTTGATCATGCTCTTGCGTTCTGCTTCTTCATTTTTTTGTGCATAAATCTGCACAAAAATCAAACCAAGCAGCATTACATAAAGTTTTTTCATTTAATAATATTTTGCGATAAAGTTAAAAAAAACCTTTCAATAATTATTGAAAGGTTAATAAATTAGCGATTTATTTAAAGATTAAAGATTCAGCGCAGGCTGTAGAATCTGTTCCATCCTGCCTTTTACCTGATCTACTGATCCTGCATAATTGTTGATGAGTAATGAGAAAACCAATGTTTTTCCGGTATGGGTTTTCATATAACCTGCTAAGGTCTTTACTTTGTTTAATGTTCCGGTTTTGGCGAAAATCTGTCCGTTTCCCTCACCGCTGAACATACTTTTTAATGTTCCGGTCTGTCCCGCGATTGGTAAAGAATTGAAATAAGTTTTGTAATATTTTTCATCCATAATATTGGTTAAAAACTTTACCTGCGAAATTGGAGTCACCAGATTATTTCGGGAAAGTCCGCTGCCATCCATAAAATTCAACCCTTCGGTTTCGAATGCATTAGCTTTTAAATGCTCCACAACAACACTTCTGCCCGACTCCAAAGTTTGATCTCCCTTTTTCTGAAAACCTACCATCCTCAGCGTAGCTTCGGCTAAATTATTATCGCTTCTCTGGTTGGTGTAGTATATAATATCAGCTAAAGTTGGTGATTGGTAAGCAGTAATAGCCACTCTTTTTTCGGGATTACTGTCTGTGATTTTGGTGATTACTTTTCCTGTAACACCCACACCTTTTTTAATCATTGAAGTTCTTAGTGAATTTGCAAGGTATGCCGGTGGATCTGCAACTTTCGTTGTTAATGAAAGCCCATCGAATTTATCGGCATATACCATCTGCTTTATATACGGAGAGATGTAATAGAAATTCTTATTCTCAGCAAATGGATTTGAAGGCTTTGCAATGAGTCTTTCATTCTGCGGATTGATTTCGTATGTAGAACCTGCCGGTAAGTAATAATTACCATTCTCCAGCCACACGATATTTTCCGGGAGTGTCTGTGTTTTATTTATTTTGAATATTCCGGTCTGAATGATGATATCACCGTTTACTTTTTTAATACCCTTTTCCGAGATTGCAGCGATAAAATCAGACACAATTGCTGAATAAGATGAAGCCCCAGCTTTGTTGGTTCCCAAAGATGGATCACCACTTCCTACGATGTACAAATTCCCGTGCAAATGCCCGTTCTCATCAATTTCCCCCGAATATTCCAACTGTGTAATCCAACGGAAGTTTTCACCCAGCAAACTTACTGCAGTATCAGTGGTAAGCAGTTTTGTGGTAGATGCAGGAATTAAAGAGGCATTTTCGTTATAGGAACTTACGACTTTCTTCGTTTTGGGATCATAAATTACAAATCCCCAGTTCGCATTACGAAGTACAGGATCATTCATCATCGCGTTGATGTTGATGTCCACAAGTTCCTTCGCAGACATTAATTTTTCAGGAGAACTGAAATCTTTAACGGTGCTGCTTGGTCGGTTATCGTAAGTTTGGGGGTAATTTGACGCGAATGTTCCCTGCCCGAATGCAATTGCTGAAAACGCTAATGCCTGGGCAAGAAAGATATTTTTAAGTCTAATCATTTAATATATTTATTTGATTATCTGAAAACTCTTTTAGTTTAAAAATTGAAAACATGAAATGCAAAACATATTTTCAACGGTCAAAAATATACATTATTGTTGAAACACAAGGATTTAACAATCCCAAAAGGAGGTAAATTATGTTAAAAAACGTTAAAAATCGACAAAAATCATCTTTTTGATGCTGTGGTAAGCAGTAATTTCATCAAACTCTTCCAAACTTTGTAAAACTAAATTTTTCATCTCCGAATATTTTTTCCCTCTTGGAAGTTTGAGTAAAATCTGATATTGGTACATCAGATTAAGTTTTCCGATAGGCGATTTTTCGGGACCTAAAATACATTCTTCAGGCAGATATTTTCTTAAAACCGATCCCAGAAACTGAGCAGAACGGTTTACCTTGTCTTCTTTGCGGTGTTTCAGTTCAATCATAATGAGTTTTACGAAAGGCGGATAAAGAAATTTCTTTCTTTCTTCGAGAAAATGTTTATAAATTTTATCAGAATTATTCTCTTTAATCAACTGAAAAACTGAATGTTGCGGATTATAGGTCTGAATAAGAACTTTTCCTTCTCCAGAAATTCTGCCTGCCCGACCGGAAACCTGCGTGATGAGTTGGTATGCGCGTTCTTCTGCGCGAAAATCCTGTACATAAAGCATAGAATCTGCTCTGGGAATCGCCACCAGTTCGATATTATCGAAATCCAGCCCTTTCGAAATCATCTGAGTTCCAACGATAATATCGGTTTCGCCTTCCTCAATTTTTTCGTATAATTTCTCGTAGGCAAACTTTTTCCGCATGGAGTCTACGTCCATCCGGTCAACCTCTGAATCTGGAAAAAGCCGCGAAATTTCTTCATGAATCTGCTCCACACCAACTCCCCTTTCGTTAAGGTTTTCGGAATGACATTTAGGGCAAACCTTTGGTTTTGAAGCCTTTTGCCCACAATAATGACATTTCATTTCGTTCGAATATTTGTGATACGTCATTACCACATCACAATTTGAGCAATAATTTACATAGCCACAGGTTTCGCACTCAATCACATTGGCATAACCGCGACGGTTGTGGAGAATCATGGTCTGTTTTTTTCTTTCCAGCTCTTTTTTAATTTCGTCAATCAGTTTTAAAGAAAAATTACCGATAATTTTCTTGGAATCCTGCTCTTCTTTAAAGTTGATGAGTTCAAACTCCGGAAGTTTTACTTTTCCGAAACGTTCGCCGAGAAAGATATACTTCAATTTATCTTTTTTCGCGAGATAATAAGATTCTACAGACGGTGTTGCAGAACCGAGGATCAAATTCGCAGCATAAAATTTCGATAGCATCTGCGTCGCATCCTTGGCATTGAAAAACGGAGAAACTTCCCGCGGTTTGTAAGCGGAATCGTGTTCCTCATCCACCACAATCAATCCCAGATTTTGATA
>JAHRWY010000281.1:0-5504 GCA_019104935.1 Kaistella sp. | reverse complement strand
GTAAAGAATATAATCTGGATCCGGATCTGCCTCTGTTTGGTTTTATCGGAAGATTTGCCGGCGAAAAAGGTGCAGATTTGCTGCCGGATATTATCTGGAGAAGCATCCAGGAAACTTATGGCGCACTGAATATCATTATTCTGGGTTCCGGCGATAAAAATATCGAATACCAGTTAAAAGAACTTACCCAATCCTATTCGAATTTTGCACTGGATTTGGGATATAAGGAATATCTTTCCCATAAAATTTACGCTTCATCAGATTTTTTGCTGATGCCCTCGCGTGTAGAGCCTTGTGGTCTGAACCAGATGTATGCAATGCGTTACGGAACCGTACCTATCGTACGTTATACCGGCGGTCTGCGCGATACGGTAGAAGATGTTTCAAGCGGCGGAAGCGGAATCAATTTCGGTGCGGCTACCGCCAAGGATACCGTACATGCAATTCATCGTGCGCTTTATATTTATCATAATAAAGAACTGATGCAGAACCTCGTACACTCGAATATGAACTACGATTTTTCCTGGGAAAAGTCCGCGGAAAGGTATCGGGAAATGTACAGAAGATAATAACAGATCGATCATCTTTACCTTAAGTTTTCTATGATAATCTCAAGAAATCCTTTGTTCTTGGTACTGTTCTTGCAAAGTTCACCCGAAACCGATAAATTATGCCTGCAGACATTATGAAGCACTTCAGATTTCTAAATTTATTTTTTGCAATAATTATTCTTGCAGTTCTTGTACAGTGTAAAAAAGACAATCAGATTTCAGGGAATGTGAAGAATCCTTCTTCCGCACCCATTAAAAAAGACACCGTAAATAAGGTTGAAGAAATTAAACCTCAAATTACCTATAGCGCTTTCATTTTTCCCCCGAAAAAGAAAGATTCTGCAATGGCAGCTTTCAATAAAAAGTTTTCTGAAGAAGAACGCTATACAATTCTTGCGCTAAACCGTCTTGATTCCAAAAATAAATGGCGTGCTGATACGCTTGCTGTTCCTGATAAATTCGACCATACTTTAATGGCTTATTCGCCTTTTCCAAAAAATATAGAAACCCTGAAAGAAGTAAAAAAAATGGTGTTTTTCTCTTATCCAATTCAGGCGTATGCTTTGTATGAAAGGGGAAATCTCGTAAAATGGGGACCTACCAGTATGGGTAAAAAATCTGCGCAAACCAAACGTGGGCTTATGTTTGCAAACTGGAAAAAAGAACTGGCGATTTCTACTGTTGACAGTGACTGGAAACTCCCTTTCAATGTAAATGTTCACAATACGCTGGGTATTGGCTGGCACCAGTATGATCTGCCCGGTTTCCCGGCATCGCATTCCTGTCTCAGGTTGCTGATGAATGATGCAAAATACCTCTATAATTGGGTGGATACGTGGATTCTGAACAAAGGAGGTGCAACGCTGAAAGCAAACGGAACGCCCGTCATCGTTTTTGGTGATTATCAATGGGGCGGCAAAAAACCATGGAAAAATCTGATCAACAATCCTGCGTCTAATGATATCTCTCTGGAGGAAATGAATCAAATCATCGGGCCGCATCTGACTAAAATCCTCAAAGAACAGAAAAAACGGGAAGAGGTAGAATCTCAACAACCAGCAGTGGAGTAATTCCGCTTGAGTGATCAGATAAAAACTAACTCCAGTATGTCATTTCTCGAATTCTATAATTGATTCTTCGGCGAATTTTCTCAGTTTCTGCATTTCGGTTTTGGCTTTATAATGTCCGAATTTGGTTGCAACATAGGTTGCCAGCAGAAGAAAAAGCATCAGAAATGAGGCACTGAGGGCCCAAGGAAAATCGTTGCTTTTAATCTGTTTTTCCACAAACCAAATCGTGATAAAAACCATCCACAAAATCGCAATAATAAAATAAAGAAACATAAAGAAAGTCCACACTGCAGAACTTGGCCCGAAAACACCGCGGATCACTGTTTTATTTTCTTCGGTTTCTGTACGCAGCGCCAGGCAGGGTTTCCAATAATCGTCTTGGCCGGTTTTTACGGTAATCACGGCAGTTTCCGGATTGATATTTCCGGAAAACTCATCAGATTTCGAAGCAAGGAAATGTTTAAGAAATGTGGTGTAATTTTCTCTGCTGATTTCAGTAAAAATTTTAAATCTCGGTCTTGCCCGGATATGGTCGATAGCGGTTTCTTCAATTTTCATCTTGATACGGAATTGGATCTTTTAATATGATTTGAAAATTCAGGATCTGGCTGTTTCTTTCCACTTCAAAATTTACTTTGGTGCCCTCTTCATTTCTAAGCAAATTATTAATGCGCTGCAATGTGAAACTTCCAGCATTTTTTCTGTTGATGCTGATGATTTTGTCGTTTTTTCTCAGGCCTGCCACAAAACATGGGGAATCGGGCCTGCAACCGGCGACGGAATATTTCGGTTTGAGTACGAAACTGTACTGGAAGCCTTCTTTCGCATCATAAACGTTTATTCCATCGCTACTACTGTAACTTTTTTGGGTTTCCACCTTTACCAACTTACTTTCCCAGGTCATGCCGTCGTGCTGAATATCAAGACCGCTTTTGTTGAAGAGAAACGGATCTTTGAAGTTGGCGTTTTTCCTGAAATAAATCTTTTTCTCGGGATAATTGAAAAGTACAGTAAACCTCCGCAAAACATCGCTCCCGATAGAACCTTTCCGGTCGGGAACCAGCTTTAAATTCTGAATAGAATATTCGTCGGGCATTGCGGTTAAAGGTTTTTCGAAAACAAAATCGCCAATATACAAACGGTGAATCCGGCTTCGTTTCCCAAAAATGTCGCCGTTAAAACCCTGTCCCAAGTAATCATCAATATTCGGGCGGTTGTACACAAAATCTTTAATCAGTTTCGGGAAAAGCCAGATCGCGTCGCTGTTTCCCAAATCTACAAGAAGTTTAGAATCAACTTTCTGACTTATCATTTCTACGCCGGCGATGAGGTACGGTTTGTTACCTTCAATGGTAATGGGAAATGGTGTGAATTTTTTACTTCTTTTTCTGAAAGTTTCATCATCGCTGTAAACTGTAATTTTTTTGCGGATGTAATCAATTTCAACCGGATGATTTTTAAAAAACTGATAACCGATGATCCCATTGACCGGAATCCCGACATGCGAAGAAAAATTAATGCTTTCATCCAGAATTATAAAAACGGTGTGCTTGAAATCTTTATAATCTTTGCCGATATTCACAATATTGTTGTCGGATCGTAAACCTTCGATGTCCTTACTTTCGCCAAGGCCCGAAAATTTTATTTTTTCAATGTCATTAAAGTTTACATCCTTGTTCTCTAAGCTGAAAAGAATGGTTTCGTTAACCCCGGAATCGAGCAGAAAGGTAAGGTCAACACCGTTGATGTTGAGCGGAACAAAAATTAAATTGTTGATGAGCTGGAAAGGAATTACTGTTTTCTTGTGGTCTGAAATTTCAAATCCCTTCTGCGCTGTGATAAACGAGAATACAAAAAGTAATAAAACAGCTGCAAATTTCATAACATGAAGATACAATTTTTCCGTTTTGATTTGTTTAATTTAATGAATCTTAAGGCAAATAAATTTCAAAAAGAACTAAATTTGTTTATGCAAAACGAAGAAAAAACCGAAAAATTCCGACAGCTCGTCGAAAACAAGTTTCAGATTTATAACTCACTTTTCATGAGTTTGCCGTACGACAAAATGACCAATATCGGCATGTTGCTGCCTTTTTTGTATGAAGAAAGCAAAATTGGTTATGAAAAGGGGAAAAGTCCTGAAGAAATTGTAGAAGAATTTTTTGCCAAACACACCGAACTCGAAACCGAAGAGCAGAAGACTGAACTTCTCTTCAAAATCATTCAGTATATCGAAAGACAGGTGGTGCTTTTCGACAGTATTGAAGATGCGGCTTTCTGCGAACTCCATCCTCCGAGCGAAGCGGGAACACTGCTGCAGCTTCACGAGCGGGCATTGCAGGAACATCTTGTAACGGCTACCCGCGATAAAATGAGGGATTTTGCGGTACGGGTTGTATTTACTGCGCATCCAACCCAGTTTTATCCCAATTCCGTACAGCGGATTCTGCACGATCTGCGGTCAGCCATTATGAAAGATTCGGTGACGGAAATCGATATGCTTCTGCAGCAGCTTGGTAAAACACCATTCCTGAACCGCGAAAAACCCACGCCGCTCGACGAAGCGATGAGTATTATTTTTTACCTTCGGTACGTGTATTACGATTCTCTTGGTGAATTATACAGAAAGATTAAAAATTCCTTTGGAACTGAAGATTTCAAGCTGCCTCACGATATTTTCCAGTTAGGCTTCTGGCCCGGCGGCGACCGCGACGGAAATCCTTTCGTTACTGCGGAGATCACCCAGAAAGTCGCACAGGAACTGCATTTTTCAATCCTTAAATCCTATTACGAACACCTGAAAAATTTAAGAAGAAGATTAAGCTTCAGAGGAGTTTCCGAGGTGTTGGAACAATTGAGCCATGAACTTTATGATGCGATTTTCAAGAACGAAAACATTACAACCCGGCATATTTTGGGCAGAATCAGTGAAGCTGAAAAAATTCTTACAGAACAGCATAACGGACTTTTCCATAATCTGCTGGAGGATTACAAAGACCGTGTACAGATATTCGGTACCCACTTCGCAACGCTGGATGTGCGCCAGGACAGCAGGATTCATCAGCAGGTGATCGATGAAATCATCGGTGAAAAGTCCGGTCTTAATCTGCAAAATATCACCACAGAAGATAAACTGAAATGGCTGCTGGAAACGGGAACTGTTTTAAATCCCGATGATTTCAGCGGAATTACAAAAGACACGCTTCAGAATATTTGCAATATCAGAAGTATTCAGGAAAAAAACGGAGAAAGAGGTTTAAACCGATACATTATTTCAAATTCTGATGAGGTGAAAGATGTGCTGAATGTGTTTGGAATGTTCAGGCTTTGCGGGTACAGCGAGGAGGAAATAAATATCGATATCGTTCCGCTTTTTGAAACCATGGAAGGTCTGGATGCGGGCGAAAAGGTAATGAAGGAACTTTACGGACTTCCGGCGTACAGAAAACATCTGGAAAGACGCGGGAACGCCCAGACCATCATGCTCGGTTTTTCCGACGGAACTAAAGACGGCGGTTATCTGAAGGCCAACTGGGAAATTTATGAAACCAAAGAACAGCTCACCAGAATTTCAGATGAGAATAATATTAAAGTCATTTTCTTCGACGGACGCGGTGGCCCGCCGGCACGTGGTGGCGGAAAAACCCACGATTTCTATGCTTCCCACGGAAAAACAATTGCCAATAATAAAATTGAACTTACCATTCAGGGACAAACGATCACCAGTGTTTTTGGGAATAAAGATCAGGCAAAATATAATTTCGAACAGCTACTGACCGCCGGAATTGAAAATGATGTCTTTAAAAATTCAAAAAAGGATTTAACTGAAAAAGAACGGAACCTCATTCAGGAACTGGCGGATATCAGTTTTAAAAAATATTCG
>JAHRWY010000280.1:0-3182 GCA_019104935.1 Kaistella sp. | reverse complement strand
AAATAGTTTATTTTTGTACTATATTTTTTTTATAAATTAATCAAAATGAATAATAATACACCATTAACGCGGGATTTTATCTTCACGCATTACAGTGACTATCTTCTAAATCATGGCGACCGGCCGAAAAATGTATACCTGTTTGCCAAAGAAAACAATTTTGAGGAAAAGGATTTCTATCACTTTTTTTCAGGCTTTGAGCATGTAGAAAAAGAAATACTCAACCATTTTTTCCAGAAATCTGTAGCGTTGGTTACTGGGCAGGAAGAGCGGGTGTATTCAGCAAAAGAACAGTTGCTGAATCTTTATTTTGTTTTTTTTGAAAACCTTAGCATGAACCGCTCCATTGTATTAAAGATTTTAGGCGACAACAAACTGCAGAATCTAAAAATATTAGAAACCTTGCGCGGCAGCTTTATCAATTTCACCAACAGTTTAGATTTCGAAAACTGGGAAATGGCAGAAAAAGCGAGTGAAAAAATACGTAACCTCAATACAAAATCCAGACAGGCGGCGATGTGGCTGCACCTGATTTCTGTTTTAGAATTCTGGAAGATGGATCAGTCGCCGGATTTTGAAAAAACCGACATCTTCATTGAAAAAACCATTGATACAGGCTTTGAATTCCTCGATAACGAACTCTTAAGAAAAGCCATTGATCTGGGGAAATTTTTATGGAAAGAGAAATTTAAAATAAGGTAAAATGAAGACATTAGACAAAATACCTACAAGTAAATTAGAAAGAACCGGCAGCCTCTTAAAAGCAGGAGCAAAAGTTGGTGTAAATTACCTGAAGTATTATGGCAACAAAATAACAAAGGAAGAAGGTGAAGCCCGTAAAATCCTGCATCAAGACAATGCAGAAGATATTTATGATTCCCTGAAAGAGTTAAAAGGCTCTGCTTTGAAAGTTGCCCAGATGCTGAGCATGGAAAAAAATATACTCCCGCTGGAATATGTGGAAAAATTTTCTTTGTCCCAGTTTTCTGTACCACCACTCTCGGCCGCGCTGGTAAAGAAAACCTTCAGAAAATACTTCGGCAGGAATCCTGATGAAATTTATGATTATTTTTCTCCAGAATCCATAAATGCAGCAAGTATTGGTCAGGTGCATCAGGCAAGCTTGGGCGATAAAGTCCTGGCGGTGAAAATTCAGTATCCCGGAATACGCGAAAGTATTTCCAGTGATTTGAAAATGGTAAAACCCATGGCCATTAAAATGTTCAATATCAAAAAAGAGGGATCCGAAACTTACTTTAAGGAAGTAGAAGACAAACTTTACGAAGAAACAGATTATAACCTGGAATTAAACAGCAGCCTGGCGTTTGCCGATGAATGCAGTCATCTTCCGAACATCATTTTCCCGAATTATTATCCGGAATTATCCTGCGAAAAAATCATTACAATGGATTGGATGCACGGTATCCATTTTTCTGATTTTACCAAAAAACATCACCATGATCAGGATCTCAACCTGGTAGGTCAAACCCTTTGGGATTTTTACATGTACCAGATGCACGTTCTGAAAAAAGTACATGCAGACCCACATCCCGGTAATTTTCTGGTATCAGAAGACAATAAACTTCTGGTTATCGATTTTGGCTGCATAAAAGAAGTTCCGTTAGATTTTTACAACCCATACTTTGAGTTGGCAAAAAAAGAAAATTTAGACAACCCGGCGATTTTCCTGGAAAAACTGCACGTATTAGAAATATTGCGGGAAGAAGATACAGCACAGGAAAAAGAATTTTTCTCGAAACTCTTCTACGAATTGCTGGAACTTTTCACAAGACCTTTTAACCAGGAGTATTTTGATTTTTCAGATAAAAATTTCTTCAGAGAAATTGCTGAATTAGGGCAGCGTTATGCAAAGCTGAATGACATCAAAGGAATGAACACCAATCGCGGGTCCAGGCATTTTATTTACATCAACCGGACTTTTTTTGGTCTTTATAATCTGATGCACGACCTTGGGTCAAAACATATCGAAATTAATAACTACAGAAAGTTTATTAAAGATTAGCAGTTGTCATCCGAAAAAGCCTGCTATTTTTAATAAGTGATAAATTTTCATTACAAAATTTTACCAATGAAAAATTTAAGCAGTGAACAGACCGACCGGATTATTGAGATGGCCTGGGAAGACAGAACTCCTTTTGAAGCCATAAAATATCAGTTTTTCCTCAGCGAATCCGAAGTGATACAGTTAATGCGTTTACAGTTAAAGCGGTCAAGCTTCAAATTGTGGCGTAAACGGGTAAACTCAGGGATAAGCAAAAAACATCTGGCGAAAAGGTCGGGTGAAATAAACCGTTTCAAATGCAGCTGGCAGAGAACCATCAGCATGAACAAAATTTCAAAAAGAAGTAAAAATCTTAAATAATTAAAAGATGAAAAATATTGTAATCGTTGGTTGCGGAAAAGGGATAGGATTAGCTGCGGCAAAAATCTTATCGGAACAGCACAGGATTATTGGGATATCAAAAACAGAAAACCCTGAAATAATCCGGTTAAATATAGAATTCTTTCCATTGGATATTCTTTCAGGGAATCTGGATGACGTCTATTTTCCTGACACCATTCATGGTTTAATTTACGCTCCGGGAAGCATCAACCTAAAACCTATTAACCGACTTACAGTAGATGATTTCAGGAATGATTTTGAGATCAATGTTATCGGAGCGGTGAAAATTATTAAGAAAATATTGCCTAACCTTAAAAAAGCCGATCATGCTTCTGTTGTTCTGTTCAGTACGGTCGCTGCAAAACTTGGGATGACTTTTCATGCTTCGGTGGCGGCAAGCAAAAGTGCTGTGGAAGGATTGACCAAAACGCTTGCTGCAGAATTATCGGCACAAAAAATCAGGGTAAATGCTATAGCACCCTCTTTAACCGATACCTCACTTGCAGCACAGCTTCTGTCAACCCCCGAAAAACGGGAGGCCGCAGCCAAAAGACATCCATTACAGGAAATCGGAAGCCCACAGGAGATGGCCGAAATGGCCGCTTTTTTAATCTCCGACAATGCCCGCTGGATTACCGGGCAAATTATAGGAATCGATGGCGGAATGGGTTCCGTAAAAATATAATATTCAGCTTTAAGCAGCCTGAAATTAGAAATATTTCAGCATCTATTGAAAGAAAACGTAAATGAACATCCATCTCAACAGTTTAGATATCCA
>JAHRWY010000253.1:0-10603 GCA_019104935.1 Kaistella sp. | reverse complement strand
AAGGACAATGATGAAACTTTTGCGGTTCATGGAGTTAAATTCTGTTTCAAAGGTATCTTTTATTAAAGGTAGAAAAAAAAATTATTCGCTGAAGGGCAGGTTTTCGGTACTGAACAGAAAAAACCACCGCAAAGGGTGGTTCTTATGTCATTAAATTATCTTAACAATTCAGTTTATTTCAACTGTGAAGCGACGATCACCGCTTCCTGAAGGTAGAGGTCGCGCTGGAGATTTTTCTTCCAGTTCTGGGATTTTTTAGCAAATACCTCATCTTTCTTTTCGCGAAGGATTTCATCGGGATTTAGGGTAAATACCAATCCGTTATTAAATTTATCCAGGACTTTGAATTTCTCAATCTGGGCTTTTCTGGTTTTCATCACTTCATTGAATTTTGTAAGATTAAGTGAAATGCTTTCTTCCTTATCCAGATTTTCTTTCCATTGTGCTGATTCCTGAACCAACTGGTATGTTTTGTTATTCATCAGGCGTTCTTCCATATCTTTCTGAAGTGCCTGCGCGGTGAAATAGTTCATTGGCTGGTAAGGAACCGCCGGAATTTTGTCCCACGCAAGTGCGTAATCGTCATATCTTTCACCAATTTCGGCATAGGTAAAGAAATCTTTCATTTTGAAGTCGGATTCAATACCCTTTCTCTGGGTGGATTCTCCGGTAACTCTGTAGAATTTCTGAATGGTCAGTTTAAGTGAACCGAAATCGTCATTGGTATTCAGGAATCTGTTTAAGTCAACAAAAGTCTGTACGGTACCTTTACCGAAAGACTGTGGAGAGCCTATTACCACGCCTCTACCGTAATCCTGAACCGCACCGGCAAGAATCTCAGATGCTGAAGCAGAAAGCTCGTTCTGCATGATGACCAAAGGCCCAGTCCAAAGCGGTGCACTGGTTTTATTTTTAAGCGTCTGAATTTTACCGTTTCCGTCTTTTACCTGAACGTAAGGTCCGGTATTCATGAACAGTCCCAGGATGTCACCCACTTCTGTTAAACTACCGCCACCGTTATTTCTAAGATCAAGAATGATTCCCTGCACGTTTTGGGCTTTAAGTTTAACCAACTCATTTTTAATATCATCGGAAGCATTTCTTCCCTTTTCGTCTTCAAAATCTGCATTGAAACTCGGCAAATTGATGAAGCCATATTTTTTACCGTCGTTTGAATTTACAATGATGCTTCGGGCAAAAGTATCTTCAATGGCCACTTCCTCGCGGATCATGGTCACTTCTTTGATGGTTTTATCTTTTTTCTCAACCGTTAAAGTTACTTTCGTTCCCTTTTCGCCGCGGATCAGGCGCACCGCTTCGTCGGAAAGCATCCCTACTACATTTACAGGATCTTCATTCGGTTTAGAGCGAACTTTTAAGATTTTATCACCTTCGGAAAGCTGTTTCGATTTCCAGGCTGGCGCGCCAATGGTGAGTGCCCCAAGATACAGATAACCTCTTTTTTCCTGAATGATGGCGCCAATTCCGATTACTTTTCCGGTGAACTGGGTATCAAAATCCTCTTTGTTCTTAGGTGAATAATAGTTGGTGTGCGGATCGAAGACTTCGGTGTACGCATTCATGTACACGGTAAACCAATCCATTTTATTTCTTTTCTTGAACCTTCTGAAAGTGTCGGTAATAAGGTCTTTCACTTCTTCCGTTGCTTTAAGTCTTTTCTGTTCCGGTGTAAGGATTTCGAGCTTGATGGTATCCTTCAGATTAAACTTCTGTACCGAATCTTTTTTCTCTTTCTGAATTTCTTCCTTTGCTGTAAGAGACTCCATTTCCTGGAGGATATTGTACTTGATATACTTTTTCCACTCGGCAGAAAGTTCCTTCGCGTTGGTTGCGTTTTTCTTGAGCTTTGGCTCCAGAATCAGGGTTTCATCTTCGTCTAAATTAATTGGTTTACTCAAGATATCCTGGGTAATCTTGTCGATTTCGTCCACCCTTTGGTACAGTCGGTCGATGGTGAGTTTATAGAAGGTAAGATCGCCCTGGTTCAGGTAATCATCGAGTTTTGTTCTGTGCTTGGCAAACTCGTCCATATCCGACTGCAGGAAATATCTTTTCGAGGCATCCACCATCTCGAAGTAATGTTTGTACACCTCCTGCGAATAGGCATCATTAATAGGTTTAGGAGAATAATGAAGATAACTGAGCGTATTTTTTACACTCACCATTATGGTCGACATTTTATCGTCATCATTTTTAGGGGAATTAAAGCAGAACACCAAGCTTGTAAGCGGAATGAAGAGCAATAATGTATTGAATTTAAATTTCTTGAACATATAATTAATTACTAATAGCTGATTTGTTAAGGTTTATGATGTTTTGTTACAGCATTCTACAAAGTATCAAAATTAATACCTTATTTATATTTGAACACTATATTTTTAAGTATTTTTGTGGAAAACCCTTATTTATATGCAGAGACCTTTGATATTAGTGACCAATGACGACGGAATTACCGCACCCGGCGTACGGAATTTAGTAAATTTTATGAATGAAATCGGTGAAGTGGTGGTGGTAGCACCCAACTCACCCCAAAGCGGAAAAGGTCACGCCATCACCATCAACTCTACCCTTACGTTTGAAGAAATAAATCTGGAAGGTCCGCAGAAAGATTATTCGCTGAGCGGAACCCCCGTAGACTGCGTAAAATTTGCGCTCGACAAAATCCTTACCCGCAAACCGGATCTTGTGGTTTCGGGAATTAATCATGGTGCGAATTCTTCCATCAACGTTATTTACTCAGGGACGATGTCGGCGGCAGTGGAGGCCGGTGTAGAAGGCCTTCAGGCGATTGGTTTTTCGCTTCTTGATTTTTCGTGGGATGCCGATTTCACTCAGGCAAAAAGCCATATTCAGGAAATTGTGAAGAAAGTTCTGAAAAATCCTATGCCTAAAGGTGTCGTGCTGAACGTAAATATTCCGAAACTTGCGAAGGACGAAATAAAAGGCATCAGAGTCTGTAAACAGGCAGACGCCAAGTGGGAAGAAAGCTTTGACCAGCGGGTGAATCCGCATGGGAAAACCTATTTCTGGCTTTCGGGATACTTCAATAATATGGATACGAGTCCGGATGCTGATGAAGTGGCCCTGTCGGAAGGTTATATTTCGGTAGTTCCGGTGAAATTTGATTTAACGGCTTATGAATATATGAAAGATCTTAAAGGAATTCTGGAATAACCTTACCGCTTACCTTTCTTTTTTTGCTCCGGCATTCAGCCTGGATGGGAGAGCATTCTACGGGATTGATTAGGAGCTGGTTCGGATCACCTTTCGGATACATGCTTCTTTCACGAAGGAGCCACGAAGGAGACCTGAAGGAGTGTAAAAGGAAGTACGGCGCAATTATGGCGCATCTACGGCTCAACCTCGGGGATCTGTTTACAGTAAGTGGATAAGGAGAATTTAATAGCGAAAATAATACGGTTTTGACCGACAATATAAAATACAGCAGCCTGATTAACAGCGCGTTGTAAAAGTAAGGAAATTAGACATAAAAACAAACCATTTACTGCGGTCTTTTAGATAATGTTTAAGTACACCATTATTGATGTCATCAAGCCATTACCTTCATGGCCTCCCCTGGTTTATGCCGACTTTAGTTCATGGATAAAGCATGAGTCACTTATTTCCTACTTCACACTTCTTATGGACAATCCTGATTAAGATTGCGGTGACGCGCATTAGCGGGGGTTTTTAGTTGCTTCTTGTCATAGAAGGCGGAGACTTCGGAGAGCGGGCGGCACGGATTGCAAATCCGCGACTTCGGGTTTTCGCTGTGATAAGCCGAGGAACTCCCTATATTGGACCTATAAATTTGCATCGTTAAATTTAGCAGATTTTATTAGGTTTTTGTCATTGAATGCGCAGCTGGGATAGTGTCAAAATTAAAAATACAACTTATTATAACCCCACCCACAAAAATACCTTAGTTGGATAAGTATATATTTAATTTCCTTTTACACATTTACAGATTGTACGTCCATCGTCACAACAAGCGTAATATCCGCTTTTGCAAGTTACCTCACATCCATTTGATATAGGTCCCACTCCAGAATTTACAGCACAATGTGATGACCCTGGCCCTCCAGAAGTACAGGATATAGATGAAGACCCTCCTCCACCGTCAGTTGGGAAAAGATCTTCATAGTAGTAAGTTAATTCATTTCTACTTAATGTTGTTGTGGTTATGCCAGCTACGTTTATAATTCTTGTCGGATTAAAAGCATTCAGGGCTAAAGATTTAGATTTATACTCATAAGAACTAATATTGAACAATATTCTTTCTGTTCCGTTGGAAGCTGTTATATAATTTTTAAAATTATTTACTTCGAAGTTAGCTTTACCTGAAAGTTCAATTTTATTAAAATCATCTATGTTTTCGTCATCAATAAGAACAAGATACTTAATACTATCGATATTATTTGATATCAAATAATATCGGTCATTTAATTTTTCAATTGCATAATCATTTTTTAAATTTTGATTAGAGCTAACAATCTTATACTCAGTATCAGAAACAATTTCTGCCGGCACAGTTCTACAACTCACTAAGACAATTAGGCTTATAAACAATAAAATCACGTTTTTCATAATTTAATTTTATTCTTTGCTTAAATTTCTACCATTTTCTCAGGTATTTCTGTTGACGGGGGTTATTATAAATTGTGTACGTAAAATTAAACAAATTTTTTAATGTTAATACATTGTGTACTTTGTGTGAAATTATTGTATCAAATCCTCCCGCTGCACATTCTATGACAAAAACCAGAAAAATTTTAAATTTCACGATGAAAATTTAGGTCCAATATAGGGAGTTTCTCTATTAATTACCTCCGATGTCGCGGATTTGCAATCCGTGACCTTTGCTAAACATTGTGATTGTCCCATCCCATAAAAACAACAAAAACATCTAATGGGTTATCTAAATCTGAATAATTTCTCGCACTGCTAAAATAATAATGCTCAGCCTCAGAAACAATCTTTTCCTTAACAGGATTTTGATGGATGTAATGTATTTTCTCTCTAATCCATCGGTTTGAAAATACTTCCTCAGCATGATAACCATCTTGCCAAACCTTAAACTTCTGTTCACGCGAAAGATGGGCACATGCTTCTTTAAAATATTCCAACATCCACTCTCTTCTGCTTTCGAGTTCAGAGTGAACCGTTTCAATAATTTTATTAGAGGTGAACTTTTTAAAATCTCTCATTATTTCAGAAAGCAATATTTTCCGTCGGCTCTGCAAAATAAATGAAGATGATTCGACATTAAGCAATATGCAAAAATTGACAGTCCTTTTTCAGCTTGACAATACCTTAAAGAATCAATGATGTCATTTTCTGTGATAACCTTGTGAAAACATCAACCCAGCCCTCTGTAGTGATCGTAATGAAATAAGCAGCATCGATATCGGTCGCTTTGTATTTTGATGACATCAGTTTTTTTATAAAGATAATGACAATTGGGGCACGGATTGCAAATCCGCGCCATCGGGAAACTATGAAAAAACGCTAACCTTACAAGTTAGCGTTTTGCTTTTATTTACGGCTCAAAGTTGCAAACTTTGAGCATCGGAGGTTTTTTTGTATCCGAATATAGCTTATAAAACTACAGGTCTTTCACGAATCTCATTAGGAATATCCTCAAAAAGGGGCGTATTCAGCATTAATGGTAGCCAGTTTTCCACTCCACCCAAAATATCAACATCGATCACTCCTTTAGAATTAAAATCAGATTTCAACACTCTAAAAGCAATATCTTTACATTCAGTCAAAGATAAATCTACGATACCTTTTTTAATATTCATTTTTAAAAGCTCTACAACAATCCTTAGCCGTAAAACACTATCCCCATAAATAGAAATACTTTCTAAATGTCTAACAGACTGATAAGTAGACTCAATTGAAGAAAAAATAAAATAATTGCCCTCTTTTGTGTAAAACCAATTACCATCCGGCAAATCAGTATTGCTATAATTTAAATATGGAAGTGTTGAAATATCAATCTGTTGTTCTTCATCTTTAACTTTTATAACTTTCCCCGGATTTCTTAATCTAGGTGTTTCGGAAACCACTCTTCCAAACAATAAATTTGAATTATCATAATTCGTTTGGTCGTTATCAAATGTATTATATACTGATAATAAACAAGTATCAGTACCATTAATTTCTTTTAGAGAAAAATAAGAAGCATTAATATATTCACAATAAAACCCTTCCAAAGATTTTATTTCTTTGAAAGGAATGCACGAAAGAGGTATTTTGATATAATTGATTTTCATTTAAAAAAGTTTTTTCATTCAGGATAATTTTGATTAACCCCTGCTGCAAAGTCTCACGACTTTGAGCAATTTCAAGTTCTACCCTTCATAATTGTACTTCCAGAACTTATTTCTGTTCACACATTGATGACTAAGGTATTCAGCCATTTCAATCTCAATTATTCATTTGCCCCTGGGATTATTATTAAATGTTTTTTTAATCTCTGATGACGTAACCGGCTTCAAGGTTGTGTTTTATCAAATATAACAAATTGTAGCTGTTTTATAGATTCTAAATTTACATTGTGGCGCAAAAGTCTGGAGACTTTACGCATCGGTTTGTTCGCCTCTAGGCTACCCTAAGCTTTTGTTGGAGGGGTCTGGCTTTCCTGAGCAGAATAATAAAGACTTAGCAAAAAGAAAACACTGATGTAAAACTTTAACATACCAGCTTTTTGCCTCCAAAGATTATTTCGCTTAACTTAGTTCATCATTTAAAAGTAAAAAAACAGCAGGATGCGCATTGAATACGAAATAAAACTGGGTTTTAAGGATGTAATGATCCGCCCGAAGAGATCAACCTTAAAATCGAGATCTCGGGTAAGTTTAGAACGGAATTTCACGTTTGTCAACTCACAGAAAAAATGGAGCGGCGTGCCGATTATCGCCGCCAATATGGATACGGTAGGAACTTTCGAAATGGCTGAAGCGCTGGCGAAAGAGAAGATCATTACCGCCGTGCACAAACATTATACTCCGGAGGAATGGAGTGCTTTTCTGAACAACCGGCCCGACTCGATTTACGAATACATCGCGTTAAGCACCGGAACCGGGAAAGCTGATGAGGAAAAAATCAAACAGATTATGGACGAGCATCCTCAGATAGAATTTCTGTGTATTGACGTGGCCAACGGCTATTCCGAGCATTTTGTTGAATTTGTTAAGAATGCCCGCAGGAATTTTCCTCACAAAACGATTATCGCAGGAAACGTGGTGACCGGCGAAATGGTGGAAGAACTGATTCTGGCCGGAGCCGACATTATAAAAGTAGGAATCGGGCCTGGATCGGTGTGTACGACAAGGATTAAAACCGGCGTGGGTTATCCGCAGCTTTCCGCCATTATTGAGTGTGCCGATGCTGCTCACGGGCTTGGCGGTCATATTATTTCTGATGGCGGCTGCAAAATTCCGGGAGATGTGGCAAAAGCCTTTGGCGGAGGAGCAGATTTCGTGATGTTGGGCGGTATGTTCGCCGGACACGACGAAAGTGGCGGCGATATTGTGGAAGAGCACGGCAAAAAATTCAGGCTTTTTTATGGAATGAGTTCGCAGACCGCGATGGACAAACATGCCGGCGGTGTGGCTGAATACCGTGCGTCAGAAGGAAAAACCGTGAAAGTTCCCTATAAGGGACCGGTTTCAGAGACCGTGAAAGACATTTTAGGCGGCGTTCGTTCCACCTGCACTTATGTAGGAGCGTCCAAGTTGCGCGAACTGTCGAAAAGAACCACTTTTATCCGTGTTGCGGAACAGCACAACGAAGTTTTCGGGAATTCATAAATATTTAAAATGAAAAAATACGCATTAATTCTCCTCCTGTTCTACGGGATAATGAGTTTTTCACAAGAGAAAACCCAGACCGACCGAATGATTGAAGAAATTCAACAAATCAAGCAAAACCAAACCGAAATGAAACTCGTCTGGTGGATTCCAACGGAATACTGGGAAGTCGCTTTGCAAGAAGACGGCAGCGTTACGACAGAACAACTCAATTATTTGAAGGAACTTTTGAATGACTACACCATCATTGCAGCGGGAGATTATAAATTAGATTCCGACAGCGGAGGACTTAATTTCACTGTGATTGATTCGAGTAAAAAGGTGGTTTTTTACGGACTTCAAGGTCAAAAAGTAACGCCTTTGAAGGAATCGGAAATCGATAATAAAGTGCTCATTATCGTGAACCAAACCTTAAAACCACTCTTTGCTCAGATGCTCGGAAAAATGGGGTCCGGCGTTAATTTTTTCATTTATAACAATGTGGAAGATGGAAAAAGGATTATCGATCCTAATCAAACTGGAAATTTTAAAGTTGATCTTAACGGAGAAATCTTTCGGTGGAAACTTCCTTTGGTTTCTTTAATGGATGAAAAAAACTGTCCTGTAGATCAACAAAAGATGAGTGGAAACTGGAATTTCTGCCCTTTCCATGGAAATAAATTGTAATATTTTCCCTTTTAAAGTTTAAAAAAATAATCGTGAAACTCCTAAGAACCAACTCCGAAAACCAGGATTTTATACAGCTTGTTAAAATGCTGGATGAGTATCTTGCTTTTATGGATGGCGACGATCACGCGTTCTATGATCAATTCAATAAAATTGACTTGTTGAATCACTGCGTTGTGCTGTACGAGGAAGAAAACGCGGTAGGTTGTGGCGCGCTTAAAGGTTACGACGGAGAAACTGCGGAAATCAAGCGGATGTTCGTTATACCGGAATTTCGTGGTAAAGGTTATGCTACAGCGATTCTCAATGAACTTGAAAAGTGGGCAGAGGAGCTTCAGTTTAAAAAGGTAATTCTGGAGACCGGAACCGGGCAAAAAGAAGCAATAAAGCTTTACAGGAAGACTTATCAGCAAATTGAAAATTACGGACAGTATAAAGGGGTGGAGACATCGATTTGTTTTAGTAAGGAGTTGGGATAAAATGCAAAATTAATTTCTAATTTTTTGATATTAGTTCTTTTGTCTTGAAACAAAAGAACCAAAAATTCAAGACTGGATCTTTTTGCTAAAAAACCTAAATTTCTTCTAAGAAAATCTCCAAACTTGCGCGGAAAGAAAAAGTTATTGTTTAAGTTATATGATTGCCGCGCTTCAAACAGTGGAGATTTTTATTCAGTGATAATAGAAGATAACAGATTGAAGAAATTAAGATTTTTCTTAACGCAAAAATCTCCTAGGTCTTTACAAAAAAGGAACCGGGTCACATTAACATAAAAATCCCTTCAGAAGAACTGAAGGGATTTTGTTTATCTTCAAAAGAACAACTAAATTTTGTTCTAGCCCCGATTGCAACGGAAATCCTTTTTTGAAAAAAAAGATTGCAGTGGAAAGCGGGTGTTTCTTTGGGAGAACAACGACCTTTTTTGCTCCTAAGTCAGCATTCCACCATCCACATTAAGGACCTGACCGGTAATGTACGCCGACATATCAGAACCCAGGAACACACAGGCGTTTGCCACGTCTTCCGGCTGTCCGCCACGTTTCAACGGAATACCTTCTCTCCAGCCTTGCACTGTTTTTTCGTCCAAAGCGGCCGTCATTTCCGTTTCAATGAAACCAGGAGCGATGGCGTTGCAACGGATGTTTCTGGAACCCAACTCCAGCGCGATCGATTTTGAGAAGCCGATTACACCAGCTTTGGAAGCCGCGTAATTTGCCTGCCCGGCATTTCCTTTAACCCCAACCACGGAAGTCATGTTGATGATAGAGCCAGATTTTGCTTTCATCATCGGTTTAATTACCGCTTTCGTAAGGTTGAACACGGAATCCAGATTCACCCTGATGATGGTGTCCCAATCGTCTTTGGACATTCTGAGCATCAGGTTATCGCGAGTAATGCCCGCATTATTGATTAAAATATCGATCCGGCCGAATTCTGCCATTACATCTTCTACGAGTTTCTGCGCGGCATCATAATCCGACGCGTCGGACTGGTAGCCTTTCGCCGTCGTAATTTTAGAGAGTTCTTCTTCCAGCGCTTTTGCCTTATCAACAGAACCTGCGTAAGTGAACGCCACTATTGCGCCTTCGCGGGCGAAAACCTCGGCGATTCCTTTTCCTATTCCGCGTGTTGCTCCGGTAATTAAAGCAACTTTACCTTCTAATAATCCCATGTTATGTATTTAAATTTTTGTATTTGTTTTTTGATAAAGGTTTTTCAGTTTCCGTGTCACCTTCGGAATTGTTGATGATAAGGACTATTTCACCTTTTAAAGTTTTACTTTTAGAGAAATCAATTAACTCATTGATATTTCCCCGTTTAGTTTCTTCAAATTTCTTTGAAATCTCCCGGCTTAAACTCACTTTAGTCTCTTCACCAAAGAACTCTTTGATCTGTTCTAAAGTCGTATTTATTTTGTGCGGGCTTTCGTATAAGACTATTGTCTTTTTCTCTTCCGCCAGCTGTTTGAGTTTTGTCTGCCTTCCTTTTTTCTGGGGTAAAAATCCTGCAAATATAAACTCATTATTCGGTAAACCGGAAACCACCAAAGCCGGCACAAAAGCCGTTGCTCCCGGAAGACAAATCATTTCAATATCCTC
>JAHRWY010000047.1:0-8817 GCA_019104935.1 Kaistella sp. | reverse complement strand
TCTTCTCATTATTGGGATTTTATGCCACGGTGAAAAGTTTTATGCTCGCCCAGAAGCATTTCCCGGAAACCAATGCCAACAGCGGAATAGGTAATGCTTACCGTCATGCCCTCTGGACATGCCTCATCATGATGTATTGCTGCAAAATTTCGTCGCCGCAGAAAGCGTTAAACTTCTGTAAAAAAATGACCGATCTTCATGAAGAACTGTTCCCGAACGAACCTTTGGAGAAAAAGATGGATTTACATAACAATCAGGTGGGTATGGATCTTTTCATGGAGTTGCTTCCTGGAATTCATCGGCAGTTTTTCGAAACTAATTTTTTCGTTGAAAAACTTTTCGTAAAAACCAAAACGGCCAAAATCCTTACCAGTGTGGAGGATGATTTCGGTTCTGATCTCGTCTATTTACAGAAATAACAAAACCCTCAACATCAGTCAAGGGTTGTGCTAAGTATTTTAAATCTTCTATTTTTTAGATATTTTATAAAGTTTTCCGCTATCTGAAACTGCGTAAAGATTACCGTCCTGCCCGTTCAGTACATCCCGTATTCTGTCGTTTTTATCGGTTAAAAGCCATTCTTCGCCCACTACTTTATTATTTTCAATAACAAGTCTGATGATTTTCTGTCCGCTCAAGCAGCCGATCATCATATTGTTTTTCCATTCCTCAATATTTCCGGTATAGAAAGTGATTCCGCTCATTGATATGGAAGGATCCCAGTAATAAACAGGCTGTTCTGTTCCCTCTTTTTTTGTTGTTCCGTTGTTGATTTTTTTGCCGCTGTATTCAATCCCGTAAGTGACATCGCCCCAACCGTAATTTTTTCCGGCCTGAATGAGATTGATTTCGTCTCCACCCCGAGGACCCATTTCTGCCTCCCAAACCTGTCCTTTGTGGTCAATAGCCATTCCTTGTGGATTTCGGTGACCAGTGGAATAGATTTCCGGCTTCCAACCTGCAATGTTAGGATTTCCGGGTGCGGGTTTTCCGTCCTTTGTGATTTTTAAAATCTTTCCTAAATAAGAATCCTGTTTTTGCGCATAAGGCCTGGTTTCCCGGTCAGAACGTTCGCCGGTGCTTACAAATAGGTAGCCCTCCTGATCAAAGGCCAGGCGGCTTCCGTAATGTTTGTCACCGTCGTAGGTTGGAGTTGCACGGAAAATTACCGTTGGGTTTTCTATTGTTTTTTCATCTGCAGAAAGTTTTCCTTTTGCTACTGCGGTATGATTTCCACCCGAAGCCGGCTCTGAAAAAGTCCAGAAAATCATCCTGTTAGTGGCAAAATCTGGATCTAACGCGACATCAAGCAATCCTCCCTGTCCTTTATCATCAACTTTTGGAAGTCCTTCAACTTTCGAAATTGTTTTTCCGTCTGCTGAAACAATATTAAGGTATCCGGTTTTTGAAGTGATGAGGAATCTGCCGTCCGGTAAATTGATGATTCCCCACGGTTTCTGTAAATCTGAATTGATGACTTCCACCTGATAAGGAGTGGTGGTTTTTACGCCCGCAACTCTGGTTTGCCCTGCAAAAGCAGGCTGATATTCAGGGGAATTTTTGTCGGAGGTTTCAGGATTCGGTAATATTCCGTTCACGGTGGTTTCCTGGGCTGCGACCGTTGTTTTCGAGTTTCCGGTACAGGATACGAGAAAAATAATTCCCAGAAAAGATAAAGTTCTGATGGATAAACATTTCATATTTAAATATTTTTTGGTTTAAAATCCGTAACGAAAAAAGTAATGCTCTGCAAAATTACTGTTTCTGTAATTTAAAATTTACAGGTTTGAAAATTTCAGCTGTATCTCTTTTGAAGAAAATTCCGTTTTCGAGATCGGTAATTTTAGGTTTGAATCCCAAAATTTTTCTCGATTGCGTAATTACATTAACTTTATACTTTAAATCAGTTTTATTTTCGGGAGAAATGGTCTGCTGAATCCTGTTAATAACTACAGATGTGGCAGGAATTGAATCGTTACTAAGTTCAAATGATACATGGTAACCTTTCTCTCCTGAAATATCATAGGATTCATAAACCGGATTTTTTACTTTTGGCAGTGCGTTTGCAGTACAGGACACAGAAATTAATGCAGAGACGCCTAATAAAATTGCGGGGGTTATGATATTGATTTTCATTATTTTCCGTTAATGGTTAAATTCAAATTTATTAAAATTATTGCAAATGAAAGGTAAGATATATTTAACAGGTTTAGCGCTTGCCACCCTATCATTGTTATCATGTTCCAGGGATAACGATCCGGCACCTTCACCATCGGCCACTACAAATTCTGTAAATGATTTTGTGTGGAAGGCAATGAACTCATGGTATTACTGGCAGCCAAATGTACCTAAGTTAGCTGACAACTTCAAAAACTCTGCCGAGTATGCTTCATACATCAATTCTAAAACTCCGGATGGCCTATTTTACAGTCTGCTGTATGATTATGGAAATACCGACCGGTTCTCCTGGATAGAAAATAATAATACCATTATACCCGCATCGAGAATAGCTGAAATTGAAAAATTAACCGGCTTTGATTATGCGGTTTATCCCAAAGATAATACCAATACCTCTGCAGTGGCACTTGTAAATTACGTAATTCCAGGAAGCTCAGCCGCGAATGCTGGAATCTTAAGAGGAGACATTATTACTAAAGTGAATGGCTCACCTTTAACAATCAGCAATTATTCGCAGCTCTCTCAGGACCAGTTTACCATAACAAGAGCTGCAACTGCAGTAATTACTTCCACGGGTTTGGTAACAACCGACAGGGCTGAGAACATCAGCATTACTAAAACAAATATTGATGAGAATCCCGTAGCCTTTTATAAAAAGTACAATTACGGTGGCAAAAATATTGGCTATTTGGTCTATAATGGTTTCAAATCAGATTATAATGATGAACTGAATGCTGCTTTTGCTACAATGAAAGCCGACGGGATTACAGAACTTGTTCTGGATTTAAGATACAACGGAGGTGGATCTCTGGAAACGGCAACTGCCCTCGCACAGATGGTGAACGGGAATTACACCGGACAGCCCTACGTTTACCTTGATTTCAACGCAAAGCATAACGATGAAGACGGAATGGATTATTTAACCAACACCGTGAAAACCTATAACATCGTAAACGGTCATCAGGAACAAACCGGGCAGCAGAATGTAAACAGCTTGAGCCTGAGCAGGATTTATGTATTGGTTTCCTTCCAGACTGCTTCTGCGAGTGAACTTACCGTCATCAGTCTTAATAAATATGTTCCGGTAACCACCATCGGTAACGAAACCTACGGAAAATTTGTTGGTTCCATCACCCTTTATGATTCGCCTGCATCAGATTACACTTCGTACTCCACCAGAAATACCGCACACAACTGGAAGCTGCAGCCCATTACATTTTCCTATTATAATAAGGACAAAGATCCAAATCCCAGCGGTGGAATCCTTCCGACTTACGATATCAATCCCTATCGGGCAATCAACAATATAAAGGAGTTTGGGAATGTATCGGATCCGGAACTGAAGAAAGCTTTGGAATTGATCAGCGGTCAAACCATTTTAAAAACGGCCGAAAATCCAGTAACCTATAGCAACAGAAATCTACGCTTTCAACCGAGGAGTGAAGCCAAAGGCCTTGTGATAGAAGATTTTGAGAGTTTCTCCAAAAGAAAAAAATAGATCAATGAGAGCAGCAACCACTGCTCTTTTTTATTTGTTATGTTTAAAGAATTGATAATATTTTAAAAAATATATTGCTTTATTGAAATTTAATTCTACATTTGTAGAATAGGATCTAAAAAAGTAGAAAATGAAAAATAAATTAACAGAAGCTGAAAAAGAACTCATGGAAATATTGTGGACAAATAAAACCGCATTTATGAAAGATCTTTTACAGGCGCTTCCGGAACCAAAGCCAGCGGCTACCACCGTTGCCACCAACCTGAAAAGAATGCAGAATAAGGATATTATCGGCTACAAAAGTTTCGGTAATTCCAGACAGTATTTTCCGAAAGTTAAGAAAGAAGATTATTTTAACGGAGAGATGACTTCAATTATTAACCAGTTTTTCAACAGTTCTGTTTCTCAGTTTGCTTCATTTTTTACCACCAATTCTAAACTGAGCCAACAACAGCTGAAAGAACTACGGGACATTATTGATAACCAAATAAAAGATTAAAATGGAAGCAATAATTCTAAAAATCGTAATATCTTCTGCTGTATTATTAGGCTTTTATCATTTCTTTTTAGCAAAGGAGCGCATATTTAAATTCAACAGAATATTTCTGGTTTCGTCTCTTTTATTTGCGTATTCGTTGCCGTTTATACCGATGCCAACTTATTTCGAAAGCAGCGGTCAGCCAAATTTAATCTTCGGCGAACCTATTCAGGAATTTCAGCAATCAGGTGTTAACACCGCCCAACATATCGACTGGAGTAACCTTATTCTTGGTGTTTATGCATTGGTATCAATGATTTTCCTTGTAAAATTTATCCATTCATTTTTAAAAATTAAACTTTTAAAAGGAGAAAAAAGAATCTATAAAGATCAGAGAATAGTAGTTTTAAATCAAGATTATGCTCCTTTCAGTTTTTTAAAAACAATGTACTTTGGTGAAAAGCATTTCGTTGATAATCAAATTGATGAAAGAATATTTCTCCACGAAAAATGTCACGCTTCACAAAATCACACTGCCGATATTTTATTAATAGAGTTCCTCAAAATATTTTCATGGTTCAATCCTGCCTTATACTTTTATAAAAATGCCATGATCATAAATCACGAATTTTTGGCTGATGAATTTGTTCTGAAAAACAACTACGACATCAGTAAATACCAGCATTTAATTCTCCATGAAATTACGAGTACACAAAGTTTAAAATTAACACACCAATTCGATTTTAATAACACCAAAAAACGATTTATTATGATGACAACTAAAAATTCCAGATTTTCAGCAATAAAAAAAATTGCTGTTCTCCCTTTGCTTGCAATTCTTTTCGTATTTTTCTCTAAAGAAATTCAGGCCCAAACCGAAGCCTCGAAAGTAAAAGTAAATAGCCTAAACGCTTCAGAAAAACAAGATATAGCCGTTCCTATAGATGAAAAGAATGCTACTCCAGCGGAAAAAGAACTTTTAAAGGCTTTTGAAAAAGTTAAAAACGAAAACATCATAAAAAATGATACTGTTAAAAAGAAAAACAAATCCAACGTTGAAACAGCCATAGAAGCAACTTCCGTAAAAGAAGACAGTCAAAAATTTACTGGCATTCTTCCGCAGTTTCCAGGAGGTATTAATGAGTTTAGAAAATTAATTAACGCGAATTTTGATACTTCTGTTTTTAAAGGCGATGAAGGGATGGTAAAAACTGTACTTTATGTGGAAATAGATGAAAACGGAAAAATGGGAACCATTTCCGCTGATGGGGCCAGTGATATTTTTAACAGGGAGGCCATAAGAAGCGTCAGCGCACTTAAGGATAAGGTCTGGACGCCCGCTACAGAAAATGGCATACCTGTAAAACACGTTATAAAAATGCCTATTACGATGACGTTTTCCGGAGCATTTCCAACAAAGTAAAAAATATAATGAGATAGAAAACTTCTAAAGAAATTTTAGAAGTTTTTTTAGTTATTAATAAAGAAAAAAATTCAGTTTTAAAATTTACGTAATTTTGTAGGATGCAGTTCAACCTTCAGTCAGAATATAAACCCACAGGCGACCAGCCACAGGCCATTGAAAAATTAATCAAAGGCATTGAAATTGGTGAAAAATACCAGACCCTTCTTGGGGTTACCGGTTCCGGTAAAACTTTTACGGTGGCCAATGTGGTACAAAGCGTTCAGAAACCAACCATCGTTTTGGCACACAACAAAACTTTGGCTGCGCAACTTTTCATGGAATTTAAAGAGTTTTTC
The DNA here is from genome assembly GCA_019104935.1 of Kaistella sp. Taxonomy (GTDB): domain Bacteria; phylum Bacteroidota; class Bacteroidia; order Flavobacteriales; family Weeksellaceae; genus Kaistella. Next base: position 2,902 of record JAHRWY010000047.1, on the reverse strand, counting down.
CCTGATAATGCGGTGGAATATTTTGTGAGTTATTACGACTACTACCAGCCAGAAGCGTTTATCGCATCTACCAATACCTATATCGAAAAAGATCTTTCGATTAATGAGGAAGTGGAGAAGCTTAGACTTTCAGCTTCCGCAAGTTTGCTGTCGGGGAGAAGAGATGTGTTGATCGTCGCTTCGGTTTCCTGTATTTACGGTATCGGAAATCCTACAGAATTCAACAAATCTTTAATCGAAGTCCAGAAAAACGCTAAAATAACAAGAACCGCGTTTCTGCATAAGCTGGTGAACGCGCTGTATGCAAGAACTTTAAATGAATTTACCCGTGGAACCTTCAGGGTGAAAGGTGACGTGATCGACGTATATCCCGCTTATGCTGACAACGCCGTGCGCATACAGTTTTTTGGTGATGAAATCGAGCGGATTCAGAGCTTCAATCCGCTTAACGGAAATGTAATGGCGGAATTTGAAGAAATAAACATTTATCCCGCCAATTTATTTGTCACTTCGAAAGAAACACAAATCAATGCCATCCGCGAAATTCAGGACGATATGGTGAAACAAGTTGATTTTTTCAATGAAATTGAAAAACCTTTTGAAGCCAAACGACTCCAGGAAAGAACCGAACTCGATCTGGAAATGATGAAAGAACTCGGTTACTGCAGCGGAATTGAAAACTACTCGCGTTATTTCGACGGAAGACTACCTGGTTCGCGACCGTTTTGTCTTTTAGATTATTTTCCGAAGGATTTTTTAATGGTGATTGATGAAAGTCACGTAACAATTCCCCAGGTTCACGCCATGTACGGAGGCGACAGAAGCCGTAAAGAGGTTTTGGTGGAACACGGGTTCCGTCTTCCGGCGGCAATGGATAACCGTCCTTTGAAGTTTGAAGAATTTGAAGCGATGCAGAATCAGGTAATTTATGTTTCCGCAACTCCGGCAGATTACGAACTGGAAAAAACCGGCGGCGAATATGTTGAACAGATTATCCGCCCAACCGGACTTTTGGATCCTGTAATTGAAGTTCGGCCTTCGATGAATCAGATTGATGATTTAATCGAAGAAATACAGAAAAGAACGGAAGCGGATGAAAGGGTTTTGGTAACGACTTTAACCAAAAAAATGGCGGAAGAACTCACCAAATATTTCACAAAATTCGGAATCCGCACGCGTTATATCCATTCCGATGTAGAGACTTTGGAGAGAATTCAGATCATGCAGGATTTGCGGGTAGGACTTTTCGATGTTTTGGTGGGCGTAAATTTATTAAGAGAAGGTCTTGATTTGCCCGAAGTTTCCCTCGTTGCTATTCTGGATGCGGATAAGGAAGGAATGCTGCGTTCCCGACGTTCACTGGTGCAAACTATTGGTAGAGCGGCAAGAAACGTCAACGGAAAAGCGATCTTATATGCCGACAAAATTACCGGCTCCATGCAGAAAGCCATCGATGAAACCAACTATCGACGCGAAAAGCAGATGGAATACAACGAAAAACACGGTTTGGTTCCACAGGCACTGAACAAGAAAATTTCGGAAATTCTCGTCGGAAGATCCAAAGATTTTCCGGATCCGAAATATACCCAAAAAGAAATCTTGAAACAGGTTGCCGAAGAAAAAGCAAGCTATGGAAAAGACGCCACAGAACTGATTGCAGAAAAACAGAAAGCCATGGAAGCTGCAGCCAAAAACCTGGATTTCATTAAAGCTGCAAAATTAAGGGATGAAATCGCAGCATTAAAAGGTTAGAATTTATAAACCTTCTTTTTCTGTGTTTCGAATGCTACCTTATTCTTAATCAGTTCCTCCGGAACCGAACGTGTGTAGCAAGATAATTCGCAGTCGAAAGAGCGTTCCGCAGGAATGCCATGCTCTTCATTAGTAACCTGATAGTTATAGATTTAATATCCGTTGTAATTATAGTGTTCCGTTCAAACACCGCATTCGCCTCACCTGCAGACTTAGGAAATCTTCGGGCGGTTCCGTAGGAACCGAATGTGTGTAGCAAAGAAGGTTCGCGGACGAAGGAGCGTTCCGTAGGAACGCCATGACCTAATCTGTTTTATCATCATAAAATTCAAACACATATTTTTGATCAAAATTCACATCGAATTTTATCAGAAATTCCATGTACTCATCTCTAAAACTTTTCTTTTTATGATGTTCTTTCTGATTTTGAATATAATCTACCACAGCATCCCGCTGGCTTTTAGAATATGAAAAGCATCCTTAACCTTCTTGCCAATAAAATGGAGTATTAAGGTATCTTTTTTCATTTATAAAATTAGTAGATGAAACTTTTATTTCTTTAACCAACTGAGATATCGGAGAAGATAAATCTTTCAGACTTAAGAAAATATGAATATGGTCCGGATTGGCGTAAATAGAAATCAGTTGATGCTTTTTATTTTCAATGATTCCCGAAATGTATTTTTGTACTTCCTCTCTGAAATCTTCTTTAATCAAATTTTCTCTGCCTTTCACTGCAAAAATGAATTGAAGATAGAGTTGTGAATAGGTGTTTGCCATTTTTGATTAATATTTTAACATTGCGTTCCTACGGAACGCTTTTCTCTTAAAACCTTAATTCTACACACATTAGGTTCCTACGGAACCTTCCGGAAAGTTATATTCTATGGTGGTTTACGCAATTAATTTTATTAAAAAAACAATTGACATAATAATAATTTCAACAAGTCCGAAAAGCATTAAGAGAATCCCCAAAAACTTTAATTTCCGGGGCGTGTTAAGTTTTAAAGTTATTTTCCGCCACCAATTCTTTGCCTTTAATTTTTCGTATTCGTAAATATCATGGGCATTATTGTAAAAATAGCGACCCATAAAAATGCCGAATACTCCGACTAATATCATATATAATCCTGATCCAATCACACTAAAA
>JAHRWY010000159.1:0-8418 GCA_019104935.1 Kaistella sp. | reverse complement strand
ATAAATTCATGCTCCTGAAGCGTTTCCGGAATGTTAGTGATTGGATAGATTACAAAAACCTGTTCAAACGAGGGCGCTTTTTCCGTGAGTTCCTCGCCATCACAATTGTGTGCGGTCAGTACGCGGTTGATTTCTCCAATCCCGCTGAACTCTTTTGCCACAGCAATGTATAACAGTTTGTTTTCTTTTCTTACTTCAACACCTGCGATGGGTTTGATGCCATAGTTTTCGCACTCTTTTTTGAATTCATAAATTCCGGTAACGGTGTTAATATCCGTTAAAACTAATTCTTTAGTTCCTGATTTGTACGCCTGCTGTACCAGTGCCTCAATGGAGAGTGTGCCGTAGCGCAAACTGTGATATGAATGACAGTTCAGGAACATTATTTATATATTTTTGGGGCATCTGCAGTTCCGTCCGAGAAATCAAACCCTGAAGCCCGTCTCACGGCATCAGCGCCAAAGCGGTTCTTCATACGGTCCATGGTTTGATAAAGGTTCATCAGTTCTTCGGTATCTTCAAAAAGATTCATCTGGTGACTGCCGTGTACCAAGCCGGTAAACCGTAAACCAACCAAACGCAGGCGCATTCTGCGGGTGTAGATTTTATTAAACAGATCCTGAGCAATCCGCGAAAGGGTATGATCTGCTGCAGTATAAGCCACTTTGCATTGTTTGGTCTCCGTATCGAAATTTGCGTAACGGATTTTGATGACCACGGTGGAAGTGAGCCATTTTTCTTTCCGCAGCTGGTAAGCGAGTTCTTCCGCCATTCCTGAAATCAAACTTCTTATGGCAAACACATCCATAGTATCATTGGAAAAAGTATGTTCTTTTGAAATTGATTTTCTTTCTGAATAAGGAATTACAGGGGTTTCATCGATTCCGTTGGCTTTTCTCCAGAGCTCGGTTCCATTTTTTCCGATCATCTGCTGAAGGGCTAATACCGGCATTTCGGAAAGGGTTTTAATGGTCCGGATGCCGATTCTTGAGAGCAAGCGAAAGGTCGCTTCGCCAACCATTGGGATTTTCCGGATGGAAAGTGGATTAAGGAATGGCTTAATCTGGGATTCATTAATTTCAAGCTTACCGGAAGGTTTGGATTCTCCGGTTCCGATTTTCGAAACGGTTTTATTCACAGAAAGTGCAAAACTGATCGGCAGTCCGGTTTCCTTAGTTACCTGTGATGCAATTTCCTGAGTCCACTGGTAACAACCGAAAAATTTATCCATGCCGGTAAGATCCAGATAAAACTCATCAATACTTGCTTTCTCCATCACGGGAACACGCTGCTGAATAATTTCGGTGACGTCATGTGAGAGTTTCGAAAACATTTCATAATCACCTTTCACCACTTTTGCATCGGGACAAAGTTTCAGCGCCATCTGGATCGGCATCGCCGAGCGCACACCAAAATATCGGGCTTCATATGAACATGATGCCACTACACCGCGTTCGCCACCACCTATGATCAGGGGAATACCTTTCAGATTGCTGTTCTGAAGCCTCGCGCAGGAAACGAAGAACGCATCCAAATCCATATGTGCAATTGCATGATTCATGATGCAAAATTAGTTACGTTTTTAAACAATTTTCGTACTTTTGTTGTTACAATTTATAACAATGTCAATTTTTTCAGATAACATCAGACTTTTAAGGGGTAAAAAAGAAATTACCCAACAGGAATTAGCGGATACCTTAATCATCACGCGATCCCGCTATGTTTCGTATGAAGACGGACGCTCGGAACCACCGATTGAAGTTTTAGTGAAGATCTCGAAATTCTTCAATATCAGCATTGATCTTCTGGTTTCGGTTGATATCCGAAAATATCCGCTCGACGAAATTTTACGCTTACCCGACAACCGAATTGTACTTCCTGTGGTGGTAGATAAATTGGGCAACAACAGTATTGAAATTATTCCTCAGAAAGCTTCGATGGGTTATTTGTCCGGTTACAGCGACCCTGGTTATATTGAAAGTCTGCAAAGAATTTCGCTTCCTTTTCTCACTAACGGAAAATACAGAGCTTTTCCGGCACAGGGAGATTCTATGCCGCCTTTTAAAGACGGGTCTTATATTATCGGAAAATATCTTGAAAATATTGATGATTTAAAATCCAACAGAAGTTATGTATTTGTGACGCTGAATGACGGTATTTCTTATAAACGCTTTAAGTCTAAAAACGAAAAATCGATTACGGTAGCTGCAGATAATTCTTTCTATCAGCCTTACGAAATTCCTTTTCATGAAATTGTAGAAATCTGGCAGTATGCTTCCGGGATTTTCCCTGAAGATTTCGAACCTGATCATTTTGAAAATCATAACTTAAAGGACATGTTTCTGGAACTGAGAAAAGACATCCGCGAGCTAGACATAAAGGTTTCCGGTCTTAAAGAGGCGTAAAAACTCAATCCTGTAACGAAATAAAATCTTTAAAAGACTGTTATTGATATTTTTGGTTATTTTTACATTATATAGTTAAACACAGTGAGCAAAAAATTAGTTTATCTGATGCTGTTGGTCTGCGCAAATTTATCGTTTGCACAACAAAATGATGAATTCAAAAGTGCGAAAGACTATTTCGATTATCAAAGATTTATGCTGAATAGTGAATTCAAGAAAAAATTTGATAACGAAAAAGATATCACGCAGAAAATAGCGATCAAAAGAGATTTTTCGGAGTTTATGGTAAAACTCGACAGTATTCAGAACACCGCTTTCATAGGAACTTTAATCAAAGTAAAAAACCGCGAAGATTTAGAAAGGATTTCGGTTAAAAACCTGCCAAACATCCATCTGTCGAACCCAAAAAAAGAAGACCTTAATGAAGAAGCAGAATATCCCGGAGGTTTCGAAACTTTAAGAAAACAGGTCGCAGATTTATTCTATACCGACTCTGTCCTCCCCGATCAAAAACTGTTGAAAACCAACGTTGTTTTCGTTGTCGAAAAGGACGGAAGCATTGGCAACGTGCATGCTGAAGGCGATAATTTCACCTTCAACCGCCAGGCTGAAATTGCAATGTACCTTCTTCCGGACAAATTTTCTCCCGCCACTATCAACGGAACTGCGGTTCGGTACCGCTTCCGACTTCCTTTATCAATGAGTTTTGATTAAATAATAACATTCAGAATTATGTTTACTGACGCATATTACATGAAAATGGCCCTTCAGGAAGCTCAAATTGCTTTGGAAAAAGACGAGGTTCCTGTCGGCTGCGTTATTGTTTCGAATAATCGGGTTATTGCAAAAGCGCACAACCTTACCGAAACCTTAAACGATGTTACGGCGCACGCAGAAATGCAGGCCATCACTTCGGCGGCGAATTTTCTGGGCGGTAAATATCTGCGCAACTGCACCATGTACGTCACACTGGAGCCTTGCGTAATGTGTTGCGGGGCACTGAACTGGTCGCAGATTTCTAAAGTGGTGATCGGTGCGCGGGACGAACAGCGCGGATTCATCAATAAACATCTTACACTGCATCCCAAAACGGAAATTGTGCTGGATGTGCTGGAAGCCAAATGCTCGCAGATTGTAAAAGATTTCTTTCAGAATAAAAGATAATCTCTCTGAAACTTTACAGATCCCTTCCTAAATAAAATAAACCTTTCAGCGTGTGCAGGCGGTCTGCCACATGAATCTTTTCGGTAAGCGGTTTATAAACATGCGAAACTCCGCCGGTAGCGATGACGAAACAGTCTTCCTGAACCTCTTCGTTAATCCGGTCGATAAAACCTTCCACCATTCCCAAAAATCCGTAAACCATCCCACTCTGCATACAGGAAACAGTATCTAACCCTAACACCTTTTTGGGTTTTATGAGTTCTATTTCAGGGAGTTGCGCAGTATCATGAATCAGTGAATTGAGTGATGTGATAATTCCCGGCGCGATGATTACGCCTAAAGTTTCGCCTGTTTCATCAATGCAGCTTGCTGTTAAAGCGGTACCAAAATCAAAAATAATTTTTTTTCCTTCCGGATAAAGATGGTGTGCGGAAACAAGATTTGCATAGATATCCGTACCCATTTGTCTGGACTTCGGCTGAACACCAGAATGGGTGTTGCGGTCTACAATCACAGGTTTTTTCCCATGAATTTTCTGAATTGCACGGGTAATATCATACGTAAGCTGCGGAACTACAGATCCAATAATGATTTTGTCGATATTCCCGGCATCGATTTTATGCGTCTGATACATCATCATAAACTGCATTTGCAGTTCGTCGCTCGTGCGGTATGGTTTTGTATTAAGAATCCAGGAAACATCGCAGTTTTCATCATCGAAAAGCCCAAACCTGATATTGGTATTCCCAATATTAATTACAATTGAAGTCATTGGAAAACAGTTTTAAATATTACTTCACCTCAACGAAATTATCTTCAGGATTCACATCAGCCATACGTTGTGAGAAATCGATTCCCACTACCGAAAGCTGGTCTTTGGTGTACGGAACGGTGATCGTATATTCTTTCTGCGTCCAAGGCCAGTAATTAAGTGTGGTAAAATTACCGTAGATATCTTTACTCTTCCAGGTATGGGTCATATTCAGCGGAATATGATAGTTAATCACCTTTTTGTCTTTAGTCATGACCGAGAAATCTACCGGCATTGGGATTTGCCCTTTATTTTCTAAGGTGATGGTAGTGGAAGTTGTACCATACTCAATATTTTTCACAGCATAGTCGATGGTATTGGTGGTATTAATCCAGTAATGGTGAAACCACTTCAGATCCATCCCCGAAATTTTCTGTGCGATGTGCATAAAATCCCGGTCTGTAGGATGCTTAAGTTTCCATTGGCTGTAGAATTCTTTCATTACTAAAGACAGGTTCTGTTCGCCCATGATATAGCCCAACTGTACCAAAAACAAATCGCCTTTTACATAAGACGCGATAGAATAAGCCCGCCCGTCGTCGTGATGGTCTGCCAGCCAAACCGCAGGTTCCTCTTTGCCGGTTTTGGTAAAGTTCACATAAGATTTTATGGATCCCACAAACGGATTCGCAACAGGTTCTTTCGGCGGAAATAACTGGTGCATTACATAATCGTCATAATAACTGGTAAAACCTTCATCCATCCATGGTCTCACGCTTTCGTTATATGCTAAAATCTGCTGGTTGTAAGAATGGCCGCCTTCATGAACCATTAATCCAACCAGACCTTCAAGCGATCTTCCTTCTCCTAAAATCATGGTACACATGCCGTATTCCATTCCGCCGTCACCGCCTTGGATGAAAGAGTAAGACGGATAAACATACTGCCCGAAAGCTGCATTCATCAGCTGGAAAAATTTAGTCACATAAGGTTTTGATTCTTCCCAGAGTTTGGTTTTTTCCGATTTCTGGTACACGTAATACACTTTCGGTCCATCTAAAATCGTGAATTCCTCCACGGTATAATCTCTGTCGGCAGCCCACGCAAAATCGAGGAGATTTTTGGCTGTCCAGCGCCATGTTGCTTTATTCTTGCTGTCGGATTTTATATTTGCTTTTGGATCGTAACCTTTCACTTCAAGTGGATTTTCCAAAGTTCCGCCGGCACCAATAACATAATCTTTGTCAATTTTAATGGAAACATCAAAATCAGAAAACGGTGCATGAAATTCGCGGCCGATATAATCAAATGTTGCCCACCCATCGTAATCGTACTCAGCAATTTTTGGATACCACTGCGTCATCGTCATATCGATTCCTTCACGGTTATTTCTGCCGGCACGGCGAATCTGATGAGGAATTACCGCATCCCATTCCATCGTAAATGTTGTGGTTGAATTAGGCTTCAGCGGCGTGTTAAGTTCCACCTTCATAATCGTTTCCTGAACTTCGAACTTCAGATTTTTTCCGTTCTGCTTAATCCAGTGAATATTCTGGGCTCCTTCTTCGCCTTTCGGTATTGAAGCAAGTCTGGAAATTCCGTTAATCTGCAATCTCGAGTCTCCGTTTTTTCCCTGATTCTGTACACGCTGATCCATCATTGAGCCGGGTTTAAAGGCATTCCAATAAAGGTGAAAATAAACTACGTTCAGTTCGTCGGGCGAATTATTGGTGTAGGTTAAAGTTTGCGCACCTTTGTAGGTGAAATTTGGCGCATCTACATCAATATCCATTTTGTATTTGGCAAATTGCTGGTAGTAGGCGTTTTGCTGTGCTGAAAGTATTCCGAAAACGAAAGTGAGAATAACGAGAAATCCTTTGTTCATCTTTAAATAAATTTTTTGAAGGGGAAAGATATGAATTTTAAAAAATATGGAAACGAATTCATTGCACAACCGAAATAAAAAAACCCTTTCAGGGATTTGAAAGGGTATAAATCTGTTTAGAATTTTTATTTTTTATCGGCAACTTTTCCGCTGTTTAGGATTTTCTCTAAAATCCTCAGTGTAATTAAATAGGTCGGTTTCACACCTGTAAGTCCAAGTCCGCCGGAAGAAAGCGTAGAGCCGGTTTCCAGAGGATTATCGGAAGCATAATAAGCGTACATTACGAAAAGATCTTCGGAGATGTGATGACGGATTTTCGAGGCCACCTGAATGGCTTTCTGGTAATGCGCTCCTTCCATTTCGAGGCCGATGGCTTTCCAGGAAGTATCCATAAAATACCTTAAAATATCTTTATTTTGAAGCGATGTTCCTAAAACAGTAACCATTCCGCCTTCGAATGCCTGAAGTTCATCATCTTGGAAGTCTTCAAGTTTCAGCGCGTTTTCAAATGGATAATTGTCGGCAGTACCTTCAAATACATGCGAAGTAGGAATCATAATGTCGCCTTTTTCACCCATCAGAATCCCGGCTTTACCCATGATTGAAATAGATTTTACTTTCATGGTGTAAATTTCGCCGTTGTAATCGTAAGGACGAAGAAGTTCATCCATCACTTCGTAAGCCTGTTCCCCAAAAGCATAATCGAAAACCATCACCACATCATCACCGGAAAATTTAATCCCTCCGAACGGCGTGTTTTTTAAATCGGTTTTTGCCAAATCGATGATCTGTACATCAATATTACTTCCGCTTTGGTCGTCGATGTAGATTAATCCGGCTTTTTGGGAATGGGTAAGTACTTTTTCCTGAAGCGATTTTTTGTTGGAAATTTCTTCGTAAAGTTTAAAATCGACATCTTTCGTCGACTTTTTCCCTACTGCATCATTGGCGTAAAGCATATTCTTTACCGAGTGCATATTGGCGGAGATAATGTGCAAAGGTCTCATCTGCAGATTATTTTCTGCCAGAACTTCTTTTACTTTATTGGCCCATTTTTCACCAAAGAAATGATGCCCAACCCTTTCGCGGAGGATTGCAGAGAAATGCACTTCTCGCTCTCTAATCTTTTTATTGTCATTGAAACTTTCGTTTCCAAGATGATAAATAATTTTGAAAAGTCTGTCCGGGTTGGCATCGTCGCCAAAATTATTATAAGCGTTAAGTGTTTCGTCGAAAGTTCTTCCCAACAGAGAAGAAAGATGAATCAGCGCTACCTCTTTTTCTTTACGGCTGAATTTTTTCTCACCTTTTGCCACTTCTTCGATGATTCTCCAGGCGCGTGTCGGCCTGTCGTTTTCATCAGAAACAAACGCGAGGTTCATAATTTTATCAGCTTCTATATATAAGAAGGTAAGGTGGGTAAGGATATCGTAAATTTCCGAACGACCCAGAAGTACTTCAATGTTCATCTGGTGCTGATCGATCCTGTAACAGTTTCTCCGTCTTTTCTTAGGAACAATAACCTCAAAACTGCCTTTCTCGAATCCTTCATCAGAAGTTAAGTGAATGAATGAGCATTCTTCGATCCCTTCGGGAAGGCGGTCCAGAACATACAGCAATCCATCCAACTCAATTTTATTGGGAACGCCCATTGTTCCGTAAATTTCAGGGTTGATCGTCATTAATAAAGACCGGAGACTTTCGCCGGAGATCCCGGAAGGTTTGAAAAAACCGCGATAGAATAAGTGTCGCATTGAAACATAAAGCCTTTCAATAGCTTCTGTAGTTTCCCGTGCACGTGAATTTACCATAGTGTATCTTTTGGCAAATATAGCACATATCTCTCAATTTGCTGCATTTATAGGATTATGATAAGATTAACTGTTTTTTAATTAATCTATCAAAACTCATTAAATTAATCTTTTTTATAAATCACCCCTATAATTTTTACATTTTTTCTCTTCGTTTTCTATTTTTTTGTAATTTTACCCCATCAAAAACAACCCAATTATGTCATCATTAAGATTTAAGGCTTTAGAAATGTTATCTTTTACAGATTTCAGAAGAGATAATGCAGTTACAGTTCCTGCAAAATTATCAGAACTTTTCTGCCAGAATGTGTTTTCAGAGGAAACCATGAGGGAATATTTGACCAAGGAAGCATTTACTTCAATTCAGAACGCAATAAAGAGAGGAACGAAAATCCAGCGTGA
>JAHRWY010000062.1:0-4527 GCA_019104935.1 Kaistella sp. | reverse complement strand
ATTAAAATCATCGGAATTAAAATAATTAACCGATTCTTGAATACCCTTTTTCTTCGCGTTATTAAGTACGTATTTGGTGACGGTATCAAATGAATAAGTCTGTGCAGAATTCAACACAAACGCAAAAATAAAGGCCAACAAATAAAGTTTCTTCATAAAAACGTTTTTAATATTTTCCATTCCTGCAATTTTTTCTCCAGCGGAATGGTATGCAATGGACTTGTTGAAGGTAGAACAAATATTGGGATTTCTGATTCTTTACCTAAAATTTTCTTTAAATTCTTGAATGATTTCTGGCCGTTGCAGAACACCGCCTTAATTGTAGGATGCTCGCGCAGTATTTTCATAATATCATTGTGCTCCTCATTGCGGATTTTTGTGTCGAGACTTCCCTCGCGTTCGCAGGAATCGATTACATCCCAAAGTGCAATGTAATTTTTCCTAATAATTTCAGTTCTCTTTTGGTAATCTGCCGTGAAATCTTCTTCGAAAAGTTTAAAAATAATCTTCCAGATCTGGTTTTGCGGATGTGCGTAATATTGCTGCATTTCCAGCGATTTAACACCCGGAACTGAACCTAAAATCAGGATCTTAGAACCTTCTGAAATGATTGGCGGGAAAGATGAAATTCGTTTCTGCATTTTATGACTCAGCATTTACACCGTGAATTTGGAATGATAAATGCAGACTCTAAAAATATTAAAAAAATCAGTTATGAAAAAATTATCGTTAATTATGGGAATGCTTGTGCTGTTTTTTACAACAAGCTGCAGAGATATCGTGAATTCGGTTTTGGACGTGTTGCCGCCTTTTGATGTACCGTTTACCACAACATTAGCGGTTCCGTTTGCCAACGTAAGTACAACAACTTACACCAGAACTCCGGAAATACCGATGAATATTGATTTGGATGCCAAAATTAAGCAGAATAACCCCAACTACTCCATCAACAACTTGAAATCGGTTAAGATGAGCACTTTAAATATTGAATATGTGAGTTCGCAGTTCGATACCAAGCTCGATGTGATTAAAAATGCAAGAATTTATATTAAAGCCCCAAACCAGCCGGAAAAACTGATTGCAACAGTGGTGAATAATACAAATCAAAACACCATCACCTTTTCGGTTCCCGATGAAGAACTCATTAATTATTTCAGGACAAACCAGAATTCATTAATTTTTGAAATCCAGGCCAATGCGGTAAGCGCTGACCAGATTACGATGAAAATGAATTCCGGTTTTAAGGTAAAAGTTCAGTTATAACGTTGTTAATGTCAACAACAAAAAGGCCTCTGATCAAATCAGAAGCCTTTTTTAATTTAGTGATTAAAGCGTTTCTTTCAGCCATTCGAAAAATTCTCTCTGCCAAACCAACCCGTTGTGCGGATTCAGAACCCAATGGTTTTCGTTCGGGAAATAAAGGAATTTAGATTTCAGACCGTGAAGTTTAGCTGCCTGAAAAGCCTGCTGACCTTGCTCATATCCTACCCGGAAATCGAGTCCACCCTGTATGATCATGATGGGCTTGTTCCATTTTTCAACAAAATTAGAAGGATTAAATTCTGTATAGGCTTTCGGCATCGGCGTATCTGTTGGTTTGCCCAGATCCCAGTTGGCAAAGAAGAGTTCTTCAGTAGTTCCGTACCAGGATTTCATATCGAAAAGTCCGTCGTGTGCAATAAAGGTTTTGAAACGGTTGTCGTGAATTCCGGCCAGCATAAATACGCTGTATCCACCATAACTCGCACCTACAGCACCCATTCTGTCGTTATCCACGTAGGGCAAAGTTTTGGCATAATCTGTCGCTGCCAGATAATCTTTCATTACCTGTCCGCCCCAGTCTTTAGAAATTTCTTCGTTCCATTTTGTTCCCCAACCCGGCATTCCGCGACGGTTTGGCGCTACTACGATATAGCCGTTGGCCGCCATCAGAGCAGGACTCCATCTTGTGCTGAAAAACTGTGTAAGCGCAGATTGTGGACCGCCCTGACAGTATAAAAGGGTAGGATATTTTTTATTGGGATCGAAATCCGGCGGATACACAAACCATACGCCCATTTCCTTCCCGTCGGTGGTTTTCACCATTTTAAGTTCGGTTTTAGAAGGAGTGATTTTAGCGTAATTCTGCTTATTGACTTCAGTGACCTGAGTCATGGTTCCTTTTTTCAGATCCACTGAAAACAAATCCGCATTATGGTTCATATCGGTTCTGCCAACCAAAAGTGCGTTTTTATTCTGCGCGTAAATGGAAGTCACATCAAAATCACCTTGTGTTATTTGCTGAATCTTCGCGGTTTTCGGGCTTAAGGAAAACAATTGTTTTGTTCCTCTGAATGCCGTGGTAAAATACAGCGTTTTGGAATCCTGAGTCCAGAAAACATCGCCCACCACGCTTTCATCCCAATCTTTGGTCAGATTGCGAACTTTGTGAGATTTCCAGTCCATGATTTTAATGTCGTTTTTATCAGCTTCGTAGCCGTCTCTTTCCATCGACATCCAGAGTAAAGTTTTTCCGTCCGGTGAAAATTTCGGAGCAACATCATATCCTTTATTGCTTTCGGTGAGATTCTGTGTGGTACCGGAATTAAGATGGTATGCAAAAATATCGGTATTGGTAGACTGCGCATATTCCGCCCCGCTCAAAGGTTTGGTAACATACAGAAGCTGTGTGGAATCCGTGCTCCAGACAAAATCTTCTGCTCCACCGAAAGGCCGCTGTGGCGAATCCCACATTTTACCTTCAAGTAAATCTTTGGCATTTTCAACTTTATCGGAAACATTCACCACAAAAACATGATTGTATTTTCCTTCGTTAAAGTAATCCCAGTGGCGGTGGTTCAGGTCGGTGTAGATATGTGCTGTAGTTTTCGGTACGTCGGTATACTTATTTTTCCCTAAGACTTTTTCAACCAACACCTGTTTGCTGAAGGCAATTTTTTTCCCGTCGGGTGAAATTACGATATTGTCAACTTCTCCGATGGTATAAAATTCTGCCCAGGTTTTTCCGGCATCTTTTGAAAGATAAATAACATCTTTTTCCTGTGCATACAATCCGTTTTTATCCCATTGAATCAAGGCTTTTTTACCTAAATCCAGGGCGGTTGCTTCGGAATTTTTAATGTTGAGAAAATAAGTTTTCTTATTGTTTTTTTCAGTTTTCAGATCGGTTTTTCCTACGGTGTAAATGAGGGAAGACTGATCAGGTGATACTGCAGAAACGCCGATTTTGTTTAAAGTCCAGAGGAGTTCGGGCGTCATCACATTTTGTGCATTCATAAGAAATGGCGCAGCTACTGCGATTAAGGTATGTTTTAGCTTCATAAAAAATTAATTTTAATCCTTACAGCTGCAGACTGCAACTGTAGCTACAAATATAGAAAAAATCACCAGCAAGGAGTTGGTGATTTTTTATTTGAATTATTTAAGTCTTATTTAGTCAGAAGAGGTGAAAATTCCATTCACCAAAGAAGTGATAAGTGAAAGCGCGATACTGAATATGAATGCCCACCAAAAGCCATCGATTGTCATTCCGTCGATAAAATAATCTGCAATGAGGATAACCAAAGCGTTAATGACTAAAGAAAAAAGCCCCAAAGTAAGAATGGTAAGCGGTAATCCCAGTATTTTTAACACTGGCGAAACGATCAGGTTTAAAATTCCCAGAACGATAGCGAAAACAATGGCCGTGGAAAAACCTTCGAAATGAACACCGGATAAAATCTTGGTGAGAAAAAAAGCGACGACCGCCGTTACAAGAAGTCTGATAATTAAATTCATAGTTTATAGTTTATAGTTTAAAAATTTATAATTTGCTTAGCATTGCGTGATTTGTCCGTTTAAATGTAAGCGATTTTCCAATCCATTTGAACTTCCAGTAGCCTCTTACTTTCAGCAGGCCCTGGTCTGTTATATGCGCAGCCGAATCCCAAAAACGGCCGGAACTTGCATCATAAATTTTACCATTCTCCCAGGTGTTTTTGGCGGAATTATATTCTAAACCTTCCAGCACTTGCATTCCTAAAATCTTACGTTTCCTGAGATGCGGATCCGGATTTTCAAAATCTGTGCGCGTATGCATCGGTTTGCCGCTTCCCAAACTTTCATCAAACCAAATTACTTTCGCTTTGTATTCGCCGCTCTGTTTATAGACTTCCACCGCTACGCTTTGATCGGTAGCCAGCCATTTTCCCAAAAGCGCATCAGATTTGGATTGTGCACTGAGATTTAAAAAACAAAAATAAAGGATTAAAGTGAGATTTTTTATAAGCATGTTAATCCTTATACAAGTATTTTGCCATTCAGACAATCAAATTTGATATTGAATTTTAGGAAAATCCTATTGTGCTGCGGTTTGAGCTCCTCAACAAGTTTTTTTACTTTACCAATTTTTATTATCTTCATCACCAAAACTTATATATAATGAAGAACTACGCTAAAGTTTTAATGCTTTCAACCGTGTTTTCGGTGGGGTTAAATGCCCAGACGCAGGACCAGATGACCAAATCTATTATGGATGAAACCTACAAC
>JAHRWY010000053.1:0-2736 GCA_019104935.1 Kaistella sp. | reverse complement strand
TTCGTATAACCAAAATATTATCGATTTAAGCAACACCTTTCAAAACTCGGAATTCAACCTAAATTCGATCAATAGTACCGGAAATTATTTTAATGCAAAAGGAACATTGGAAAAGAAAATCAACAAGGTTTCAGCGGTCAGAGGCGGGATAGAATTTAACCAAACGCGGGAGAATACGGCTGTTGCTATTTCCCCTATTTCCTATCCTTTTCAGGATCAAATTACCTCGGTTTTTGCGGAGACTGATCTGGGGTTCAGCAATCATTTTTCTGCAAAAGTTGGGTTAAGATCCGAATATTCATCCGCTGTTGACCAGTGGAATTTCGCACCCCGACTTGCTTTTGCTTACAGGATTTCAAAAAACTGGACCAGTTCGCTCGCTTATGGAATATTTTATCAAAACCCCGAAAGCAAATACTTTGGAACTTATGACCTAAATTTTCAGAAAGCGGAACATTATGTTCTGCAGGTTCAGAAAGCTGAAGAAGGCAGAAGCCTCCGGGTGGAGGCCTTTTACAAAAACTACACGAATCTGATAAAAACAAAAGTCGAAAATTACCTTCCGGCAGCAATCAACAACAATGGAGACGGTTTTGCGAAGGGCATTGAGTTGTTCTGGCGCGACAAAAAATCGCTTAAAAATATAGATTACTGGATTACGTATTCGTTTCTGGATTCCGAAAGAAATTTCCAGAATTATGACCGAAGTTTATTCCCAAATTTTGCTGCAAAACATACGCTTTCGGTGGTCGCAAAAAAATTCGTGCCCGACTGGAAAACCGGTTTCAACTTCTCTTACACTTATGCTTCAGGAAGACCCTATTATCATTTCCTTACCAATGAAAGCGGGGATTATTATCTAAACACCCAAGGGAAACTGAAAGACTTTAACTCATTGAATTTCAGCCTTAATTATCTACCGAATTTAGGTAAAAAAGAAGCGAAAGCATTCACTATCCTGGTGCTTTCCGTAAACAATATCTTAGGCCAGAAGAATATTTACGGATACAACTTCTCGAACGACGGGATGCGGCGCAAACCGCTTTTACCTTCTGCAAAAACCTTTGTATTTATCGGCGCATTCATCAGTTTCGGGATCGACAGGACGCAGGAAGCGATCGACAAGAATCTTTAACGGTTCAGGAAAGAAAACCGGCCTTTCGGGTAAAAACTTTCTTTGGAAAGTACCTTTAACAGATACCTTTATCCCATCAAAAATAACCACTAAAAATATGTAACAATGAAAAAATTAGTCTTCGGAATCTGCATCTTTATCGGAATGAATGCATCTTCTCAAACCGCTTACGAAAAAGCAATGTCAGAAAAAATTGCGCTTGTTGAAAACCATAAAACCGCAGACGAATTCACTGCTTTGGCAAATGATTTTAAAAGGATTGGTGACAAAGAAAAAACACAGTGGCTTCCGTATTATTATGCTGCTTTTTCCACGATCCAGAAAGGAAGAATGGCGATGCGTGAAGGAAAACTTAGCGACCTGGATCCCATTGCCACTGAAGCACAGAAATTCTTGGATTTCGCCATGGATTTAAGCAAAGACAATGCAGAAAACCTCATTCTTCAAAAAATGATTCACGGGCTGAAAATGATGGTAAATCCACAGGAACGGTTTATGAGTGAAGGGATGCTGGCTGCCGACGCCTTATCTAAAGCTGAAAAAATTGATGCTGAAAACCCGCGA
Organism: Kaistella sp.; assembly: GCA_019104935.1. Classification (GTDB taxonomy): domain Bacteria; phylum Bacteroidota; class Bacteroidia; order Flavobacteriales; family Weeksellaceae; genus Kaistella. The sequence goes on along the minus strand of JAHRWY010000053.1, from coordinate 1,037 downwards.
ATAACCCTTATGAAGGCTGAAGACACCTATTTCACGCCCGAACAGTTCGGCGGAAGCAGAGCCAGAGGACTGGAACTTTTTCAGAAATCACTGGATCAGTTCAAAGTATATAAGACAAAATCTGCTTTGGACCCGAACTGGGGAAAAGGCGAGGCAGAATATTTTATCGCCAATAAACCGTAACATATTAAAAAAATCTCCTGAATATTCAGGAGATTTTGCTGTAATTAAAGTCCGTAAACAATACCAATACTTGGGATAAAACCACCGCCGAGAAACGATTTTTGCTTATTATAAAGCACATTATACATCCCGCCAATCTGCATATAAGTCCGTTCCCCCAGCCGCTGCATATAACCGCCACCGAGATACAGGGCAGCTTCATCACCGGAGTATTTCAAGTTATCCACTTTATTTTTCTGGTTGATAAAATATTCCTGAAACATTCCGCTCAGGAAGAAACTGCGCGAAAAGTAATAATTCACAAAAGGTCCTACACCCACCATGGTTGATGAATAGTATTTTGAGTTTGACCAGTTAACGTTGCTGGCAAGACCGGTTTCCAGATTTTCGGTAACCTTATAACCTACTCTTGGTGAAAGGTAAACGGACACTCCGCCACCATCTCCAAAAGCACCGCCAAGTCCGGCATATCCGCCGAATGTCCATTTCGAATCAGGATTACTGACCGTGGTTGCAGTTCCGATCTGGGCACTTACACCCACTGCTGCAATGAACGTCAGGAGAAGAATAATTTTTTTCATAGATGTTAAAATAATAGATAAAATTAAACCTTTTTTTGAAATCGATATTTTCAATAACCGCAAAATATTTTGGTTTTGAGCATTTCTGAATGTTCGGAAGAGAAGCAAAAAGAGGTTTTAGCCCCGATGGAAGCGGCATCCTTTATCTTTTGACAGAAAAGATAAAGATATAGCGTACAGCAGGTCGGGGTTTCCACAGAGATCCGGATGTTGTTGCTCCTGAAAAATATGCATTTAAAATCGTAAATTTGCGCCGTGAAACTTTCCCTTGAC
>JAHRWY010000044.1:0-2729 GCA_019104935.1 Kaistella sp. | reverse complement strand
ATTGTAGTTCTCGGAATTTTTGGATTGATCGGAGTGCGCATGGTAGAAGATTCTGTGTTTTATGATCCATTTCTCGATTATTTTCATGCGGCAGATAAAAATGCGCCGTTCCCCGATTTCGAATGGGCAAACCTGATTTTAAATTATATTTTCAGGTTTTCGCTCAATTTAATCCTGTCGGCATTGATTGTTCATTTTATATTTAAAAATAAAGAATGGACGATGCAGGCGGTTGTATTAATGCTGTTGGTTTTTGCGATCACCTTTCCCATCTATCTTTACTGCATTTATACCAGGTTTGAAGTTGGTTATCTTTTCTCTTTTTATATGCGGAGATTTGTGATTCAGCCATTAATTCTGCTATTGATTATTCCATTATTCTATTATAGAAAGCAGCAGTTGAGAAAGGGTTGAAATTAGGTTGTAACATCATGTTTATCCACCTGCGAAATATTATTTTCGTCCCATTCAATTTTCTTTACAAACGGCCGCTGACGAACCTGGCACTCGGAAAGCTGGCAGATTTCGCATGAAAAAGGTTTACAGTCATCCAGATGAAAATTAAATTCGATTGCCCTGCTGGAATTTTCCGAAATTAATTTATACGTTTCTTCCATCTCTTCATGCGCTTTTCGGAGTTCAAAATACCAGGGAAGCGTTAAATGAGCATCGATATGAAGACCGCTTCCGTGCTGCTGAATTCTGGTATTGTGAATGTCGATCCACTCGCGTTTTCTGTTTTCGTTTAAGATTTTAGCCATTTTGGAGAGCAATTCCTGATCGGCTTCATCCATGATTCCGCTCAAAGCTTTTCTAATGATTTTATAGCCAACAAACATGATATATCCGCCGAAAATAAGCGCAACAGCAGCGTCAATCCAGTAAATTTTCGTCAGATATACCAAAATTAAACTGATGACAACGCCTAAAGTGGTTAAAGTATCGCTCTGCAGGTGTTTTCCGGAGCTTTGAAGGACAAGGGAATTTTCCCGAATTCCTTTTTTTACCGAGATATAACCCATGAGATAGTTGATTACGGCGGTAACCGCAATAATGAGCATTCCCCAGTCGAGTTTTTTCGGGACATTACCGTGCAAAAGGGAATCAACAGCCTGCACCAGGATAATGACTCCCGCAAAAATAATCAGGGCGCCTTCGATTCCGGAAGTCACAAACTCCACTTTTCCGTGGCCGTACGGATGATCAATGTCTTTGGGTTTTGCTGCGAGATAAAGCGAGTACAGTCCCATGAATCCTGCAATGATATTTACAATACTTTCCATGGCATCAGAAAATACAGCGTCGGAATTCGTAAGATGCCACGCTATTAATTTTCCGATAAACAGACCGATTCCGGCAATAGCTACGGTCTTCTGGAATGCGAAATTGGTTTTTGATGAATGTTGATTTTCCACAGCAGTGTTTGAGGGTTTTAATTAAAAATGTTTCAGGAGTCTAAGAATAAAAAAATGCTCACCTTAAGTGAGCATTATATTAAACCAAGTGATTTTTTAAGAGATATTCGGCAATCTGTACCGCGTTGGTGGCGGCGCCTTTGCGGAGATTGTCTGCAACAATCCACATATTAAGTGTGTTAGGTTGGGATCGGTCTCTGCGGATTCTTCCGACAAAAACCTCATCTTTTCCTTCCGAATACAGCGGCATAGGATAAATTTTATTCGAAACATCGTCAAGCACCACGACTCCGGGAGTTTCTGCTAAGATTTTGCGAACTTCATCCAGATTAAACTCATTTTCAAACTCAATGTTTACACTTTCTGAATGCCCTCCCTGAACAGGAACACGCACCGCAGTTGCCGATAAATTAAAACTGTCGTCGCCCATGATTTTCTTGGGTTCAGTCATCAGTTTTATTTCTTCTTTGGTATAATCATCCTCATCAAAAACATCGCATTGTGGAAGCGCGTTTTTGAAAATCTCGTATTGATACACCTTTTCTGTAGTATTGTCTCCGCTGATTTCGGCATTAAGTTGATCTACCGCGTTTTTACCAGTGCCGGTAACCGATTGGTAAGTTGAAACGATTACTCTTTTCAGATTGTATTTCAGATTCAGAGGATGCAGAACCATCACCAACTGTATTGTTGAGCAATTAGGATTTGCAATAATTTTATCGTTTTTCGAAAGCTCAGACGCGTTGATTTCGGGAACGACAAGCTTTTTATCTACCATCATTCGGAAAGCAGAAGAGTTGTCGATTACCGTAGTTCCAACTTCAGCAAATTTGGGAGCAAATTCCAGCGAGGTATTTCCGCCGGCAGAAAACAGCGCAATTTCTGGCTTCATATCGATTGCTGTCTGCATGGATACGATGGAATATTCGTTTCCTTTGAAACTGATCTTTTTCCCAACCGATTTTTCTGATGCAACAGGAATTAATTCTGTAACCGGAAAGTTTCGTTCTTCTAAAACCTTCAACATAACCTGGCCCACCATTCCGGTAGCGCCCACAACTGCTATTTTCATTTTTTTATCTGATGGATGCTAATTGATAATAAATTACGCCCCGAAAAGTCGGTGCCACTGAAATGCCCAAAGCATGAATGCAAGTGCAACGAATCCCATAATAACCCAACCCATTTTCAGTTTATCGTTGGTTTTGAATTTTTTATTTAGGATGGTTAACAGCACTGCAGCCACGATCATGGCAAAAGGATGCTCAACGTACGCATTTCTTGATGCAGAATCGCTCATCAGGGTTCCGGCTT
>JAHRWY010000250.1:0-6540 GCA_019104935.1 Kaistella sp. | reverse complement strand
ACGTGGCGCTTTGGATGCACTTCAAGCGGTGAAGAAACAGTTTCAGCGAAACCATCTCCTTTTCGAAAAACCTTTGGAGGAAATGCCGGTATATTCTACCAAAGCCAGCCAATTCAACGATTGGGGAACTACGGAACTTTTTAATGAACTGATTAAAAAAGTAAATGAAAAGTTTGAGGGCCTTAATTTAAGCGGCTATGTAGAGCAAAATGTGTCCGATGACACCACCATTATTCCTCCAAAAAGAGTGCGTTATCTCTCTGAAATTGTAGAAACCAACAGAAATTACGATAAAGAGGTAGAAAATCAGGTGCTTATCGCCAGGAAAATGTACCTCCTTGATGGTTCCAGGGTGCTTATTGAGGACGATCAGCATACCCGTGACAAACTTGAAAAGGTTTTCCTGAAAACAAAAAAAGAGCTTACTGAAGAAAATGCTGCTTTTCTGCACGGCTGGCATCATTTCAAAGAAGAACTGCAGGCGGATACTTATTCGTACTTCGTTCGCGGTAAAGAAATTAAGGTGCAAACAAAATCAGAATCGCTTTCAGGACTTAAGATTCCGAAAATTGCTTTGCCGAAATTCCAGGATTGGGGCGATTTGATTCGTTGGAAAGGTCAGGAAAATGTTCCTGGAGCATTTCCTTTCACCGCCGGAATTTATCCGTTCAAAAGAACCGGTGAAGATCCGACCCGAATGTTTGCAGGAGAAGGCGGTCCCGAAAGAACCAACCGAAGATTTCATTATGTTTCCGCGGAAATGGATGCCAAAAGACTTTCTACCGCGTTCGATTCGGTGACGCTTTACGGTCAGGATCCTGCGTTTCCGCCTGATATTTATGGAAAAATCGGGAATGCCGGAGTTTCGATCGCGACTTTGGATGATGCGAAAAAACTCTATTCAGGTTTCGATTTGGTGAATGCCATGACTTCTGTTTCGATGACAATTAATGGTCCCGCGCCAATGTTGCTCGCGTTTTTCATGAATGCAGCTATCGATCAGAATGTTGAAAAATACATCGAAGAAAATAATCTTTGGGATAAAGTTGAAGCGAGATTAAAAGAAAAATTTGATGATAAAGGTCTGAAAAGACCCGTTTACAGCGGCGAACTTCCGCCTTCTAATAATGGGTTAGGTTTAAAATTATTAGGACTTACCGGCGACGAAATTTTAGATGCAGAAACCTATGCTAAAATTAAAGCCGAAACCATCGCAACAGTTCGTGGAACGGTTCAGGCAGATATTTTGAAGGAAGATCAGGCGCAAAACACTTGTATTTTCTCTACCGAATTTGCCTTAAGATTGATGGGCGACGTTCAGGAATATTTCATTAAAGAAAAAGTGAGAAATTTTTATTCGGTTTCGATTTCCGGTTATCACATTGCGGAAGCGGGCGCGAATCCGATTTCTCAATTGGCATTTACCTTGGCAAACGGCTTTACTTACGTGGAATATTATCTTTCACGAGGAATGGATATCAATGATTTTGCACCGAATTTATCCTTCTTTTTCTCCAACGGAATCGATCCGGAATATGCGGTAATCGGCCGTGTTGCGCGTAGAATTTGGGCAAAAGCAATGCGTGAAAAATATAACGCCAACGAAAGAAGTCAGATGTTGAAATACCATATTCAAACTTCCGGACGTTCGCTTCACGCGCAGGAAATTGACTTTAATGACATCCGCACGACCTTGCAAGCACTTTATGCGATTTACGATAACTGCAACTCGCTTCACACCAATGCTTATGATGAAGCGATCACCACACCAACCGAAGAATCGGTGAGAAGAGCGATGGCGATTCAGCTAATCATCAACAAAGAACTTGGTTTGGCGAAAAACGAAAATCCGTTGCAAGGTTCTTTCATTATTGAAGAGTTGACCGATTTGGTGGAAGAAGCTGTTTATGCGGAATTCGACAGAATCACCGAGCGTGGCGGCGTTCTCGGCGCGATGGAAACCATGTACCAGCGATCCAAAATTCAGGAAGAATCCATGCATTATGAATGGCTGAAACATACCGGCGAATACCCAATTATCGGGGTAAATACTTTCCTTGGAAAAGACGGTTCGCCAACGGTTTTGCCGGGCGAAGTCATCCGTTCAACTGAAGAAGAGAAGCAACTGCAGATCAAAAATCTGGAAAATTACCAGAACGCAAATGCCGCAAACACTGAAAATGCTTTAAAACAACTGCAGCACAGCGCCATTAATCAGGAGAATCTTTTTGAACTGATGATGGAAGCGGTAAAATACTGCTCTTTAGGTCAGATTACGAACGCTCTGTTTGAAGTCGGCGGAATGTACAGAAGGAATATGTAATTTTAACTGCTTAAAAACTTAAAAACCGTGTTAAAGTTAATGCTTGACACGGTTTTTGCTTTCCATAGAATTCTGTAACTCAAACTTCAAATATGTCGTCAAAAATTTATCCCGGTGGTCTTCTCGTTTTATTTTTAATTTTATTTTCCTGCAAATCTGATCCGGTAAAAGTTGCTGCCACCGCCGCCCAGGAGCGGAATATCATTATTGACAGCACCATTACCGCTTTCCAGAAAAAATTACTGGCGCAGCAAATCGATTCTGTGTTTTCGAAGACGAAATTTAACGGCAGTATTTCTGTAATTCGAAACGGTGAAAAACTTTATGAAAAACAAAATGGGTTTGAGGATTTTAAAACGAAAGCTAAACTTGACAGCAATTCGGTTTTTGCGATTGGTTCGGTGAGCAAGCAGTTTACGGCCGTGATGATCTTAATGTTGGAAGATGAAGGAAAGCTGAATACCGGTGACCGGGTTTCTGAATTTTTGCCAGAATTTCAAAATAAACAGTTTGAAAATATCACGGTTCATCAGTTGCTGAACCACACTTCGGGAATCAGCGATTTTGGGAGCGGACTTCAGTCGAAACCCGGTGAAAGTTTTAACTATTCCAACAAAGGATATCGGTTTTTGGGAGAAATTGTAGCCAGGGTTTCAGAAAAAACTTTCGATCACTATGCAAAAGAACTTTTTGAAAGGATAGGAATGATGCATGCTTCCACGGCAAATTTATTTGAAGGCAACCATCTGGCTGGCGCGTATCTGGGAAATGCTGTACGATTTGAAAAAATTGCAAATATGCCAAAAAGGTTAGCTTCAAAAGAAATATCTGTCGCAGCCGGCGGCATTTTATCAACGGTTTCAGATCTGCACCGGTGGAATGCCGCACTTTTCGGCGGAAAAATCCTCAAACCTGAAACGCTCGAAAAATTAAAAACTAAATCCTCAGAAACCGCTCATCCAATTTTGGGGAAAGTAGGTTACGGGTACGGAATCATGATGAATGAAGGAAAATTAGAATCTTATTTTCATTCCGGATATGTGAAAGGTTCGCCGTCGCTCAATATTTATTATCCGAAAACCAAAACTTCGGTGGTGATTTTATCGAATATTGCAGATGAATCGAAAGGAAAAAATACGATTTTTAACCCTCATAAAGAAGTTAAAAGAATCATCGATGCCGTTGAAAATGCCATTTCAGAACTAAAATAATCAGCTAAGCGTTTTTCTGAGTTCATCCAGAAATCCTGCGAATCTTTCAGGCGTTTTTCTGTTTTCAAAGCCGGGAATGAACTGATGTTTTTCAAGAATCTTCTCTGTTGATATTCCGGCGAGCATATTGCCGTAAACAAACTCATTGGAAGCTTCCAGAAAATTTGCCATTTCTTTTAAATTCGACTTGTTGCCTGTTGTAAATTCCGGTTTATTGCCGTGGCCGAAAATAAAAACCGTATCATTATCAAATGTCGACTGCGCTTTTTCGAGAATTTTAATCCAGTTCCGTGAATCTGAACCATCGGCTGTTCGGTAAACAGGAATCATGTTTATAAACATCAGATCGCCCATGTGTACAACATTATCATTTTCAAAATGATACATAACGTCGCCGAAAGTATGTCCGTTCCCGAAATGGTAACCGGTGATTTTCTGGTTTCCTAAATCAATTTTGTAACGGTCTTCGAAAAGAATGCTGGCGTAACGCTGCTCGGCGAGTTTGTTGCTTTTTTCTGCCGCCAGGCACTGAAGTTCCGGTACTCTTTTATGGGCAATTATTTTGGTGTTTGGATCTTTAAAAGCGATGTTTCCCGACACATGATCGCCGTGATGATGGGTGTTACAGAGGTAAAGTACCGGTTTTCCTTTTCCCGAAATTCCGTCTAAAACAGGTTGGATGGAATCCGGAAACTGAGAATCGATCACCACAAATCCGTCTTTGGTTTCAAAAATGCCCACCGTTCCGCCTTTATTGGTATATCTGCTGACGTTGCTACGAACTTTTGCGAGGTTTCCTGCACTTAATTTCAAGGGTTCGAACAACTGTTGACTTACAATTTTTGATGAATTGCAGCTTAACAGACTCGGCACAAAAGCCAATCCTAAGCCTGCTGCGAATGTGGTAGCGAGAAATTCTTTTCGGTTCATTTTGTATATTTTTATTAAAATTAAACATTTTTCATCAACCGTGCGGAAGAAATTAAATCGCTTTTAAGTTGCGATGATTTGTTTAAATTTGCGGCAATGCAAAGCGAGAAAATTATTTTAGGAATTGATCCGGGAACAACCATTATGGGTTTCGGGCTGATTTCTGTGGTGAAAGGAAAGATGGAAATGATTTCCATTCACGAACTTATTCTTAAAAAATATCCAAATCACGAAACCAAACTGAAGGTTATTTTCGATAAAACTTTAGCGCTGATCGACGAGTTCCATCCTGATGAAGTAGCTCTGGAAGCTCCCTTTTTCGGGAAAAATGTACAAAGTATGCTGAAGCTTGGCCGCGCGCAGGGGGTTGCAATGGCCGCATCGCTGCACCGTGACATTCCGATCACCGAATATTCGCCGAAGAAAATAAAAATGGCCATCACCGGAAACGGAAATGCAAGTAAAGAACAGGTTGCAGGTATGCTGCAGAATCTCCTGAATTTAAAAGAATTTCCGACCAAATATCTTGATGCTTCGGATGGACTGGCGGTGGCGGTATGTCATCACTTCAACTCGGGAAATGCGGTTTCTGAGAAAAGTTATTCCGGTTGGGACAGTTTCCTGAAACAGAATCCGGACCGTTTGAAATAAAAAAATCTCCTTCAAAAATTTTGAAAGAGATTTTTTATCATTTCACTGCTGTTCTAAGGTTGCCAAAAAGACCATTGTGTACCGTTGAAAACTGCCAGTATTTTGTTTTCGGAATCGTAAACCATCATTCCTGCTGCAGGATTTTTAATGTTTAAATGCGGCGACGCTACCTTAGGTAAAATCATTGCTTTATTGGGATCTGAAAGGATAAGAATCCCCGGAACCTGTGCCTGTGGAACCGTTGTTGGCCCTATGATCGATTTTGTGTTGGGATTTTCTTGAAATGCTAAAAGTGTATTGACAAATCCGTTGGTTTTATTGGCATTTCCTGTTAGGTTTTGCCAAGCTCCGTTACCCAGTTTCAGTTTCATAATGCGATCCTTGTAATCCATGATTAAAGTTCCCGGAACAGCGTTTAAAACTTCTGATTCTTCCACATACGGTAGAATAATACCTCGCTCTTGTGATCCGAATTCTACTGAAACTGATGAATTGGTAACCTCTGTTTTAGTTCCAGGGTTAATAATCACCTGTGCGAAAACTATAGTAGAAAATAAAAATGCTGATAGGGTGAAAAATGTTTTCATATCTTATTTAAAATTAAAAAGGTGGGCAGGTTGGGGTAGTGAAGGTATGCCAGGCCGGTGTGGTATCACCTGATTTCACGGTGTAAATTTTCGGTTGCCCATCGCTCATGTCAAAGATCAACATTCCTTCCACCGGGATTAGGATTGCCCCTGTATTTTCAACTCTGTTGATGACGAAGCCTTTGTGTCGGGACTCCAGAGCGATATGTCCACCCTGCACTTTTTCCGGCCAGAAATCGGTCGGCGTACCTGATGTTGCTCCTGCACTCCCCAATGCAGTAATGCCTAGTTTTGTTGGGTACTTATTGGCAGTATCAATCACGGGATCTTTATAACAAGCACAATTGATAGAGCCTGCGGGACTAACTTCCAGGGTAATTGACCTGGTAGAAGATATACGATGCGAAGTAGGAGAGTCATCAAAAGGATAAGATACCGTGAGTGAATAAGTATATATTCCATCAATTGCAAATGGTCCCAGTGAAGGATCAGGAATACTGGCTGCATTTCCTGGGCTTACGAAACTTCCAGTAAGAGCAGGGAAATTGTACCCGGCAGGTCCGCTCTCCAGTTTTAATTCATAAGTAACATTTTTACCCGGAGGTATAAGTCCAGTATAATGGGCTGTAAGATTTACAGGAGTTTTGGTATCGCCTACACAAACTTTCAGGGGATAAAGCTGCAGTTGAGCCGCCAAACTTCCTCCAAAATTATTAAGCTGTACAAAGTTGTAAGGTGAACTTGAAGCACACACGCCATACTCTGTTTCTACTACTGTGCCATCGCTGTTATAAAATTTAATCTTCTGGTCGCCGGTACACGTTATACCCAATTGCTG
>JAHRWY010000200.1:0-2997 GCA_019104935.1 Kaistella sp. | reverse complement strand
CAGCGGCAGCAGAGATAGTGGATTTATCAAAACTTCCCGATAATGTATCAGAAACATTGCGTATTGTCAGGGTAGGTGATTATGATGTTTGTGCCTGCATTGGCTCACATGTTGAAAACACATCGGAAATCGGACGTTTTGAAATTATCAGCCACGATTTCATCGACGGAAGATGGCGGGTAAGGTTCAAATTGCGGTAGAAAAGTCATGAAAAAAATATTTCGTATCTTCGGTAAAACAGTGCTGTTTTTCTTCCTCTGGAGTGTAATATCCGTGATAGGGTACAGGTTTGTCCCTGTCTATTTTACCCCGTTGATGGGAATCAGAATGGCGGAACAGATCTCAGAGGGGCGAAAGCCGGAGGTTAAGCATAAATGGGTCCCAGACAGACGTATCTCCAATAACATGAAACGTGCTGTTCTCGCTTCGGAAGATCAGCGTTTCTTTAATCACAACGGATTCGACAAGGTGGAAATTAAAAAAGCCCTCAAAGAGAATAAGACCCGTAAGCGTCCACGGGGAGCAAGCACCATCAGTCAGCAAACGGCTAAAAATGTGTTTTTATGGCCTCGGTCGTCGTGGCTGAGAAAAGGATTGGAAGCCTATTTCACAGTTTTAATTGAGTTTTTCTGGACAAAGGAACGTATTTTGACAGTCTACCTGAACTGCATGGAGACGGGTGATGGAATTTACGGAGTGGAAGCGGTTGCCCGGGAACATTTCAATACTACGGCCGAAAAACTTTCTGCATCGCAGTCGGCTTTGGTAGCTGCAACATTGCCTAATCCACTGAAGTTTAGTTCAAAAAAACCATCATCCTATATGAAGCAGCGGCAATCGTACATCCTTCGACAAATGCGCACTGTACAGCATCCTCCGGTTTCGGAAAAGAATTGAGCATTTCCTTTCATCAATTCATTTTGTCCCGATTTTGAGAAAAAAAATAAAAAGGCTACTTTTACAATTCTTTTTAGAATCTATTTTGGATTTTTTCATGTCTTGTTTTATGCCTATTTTTGGATGGATTTGGTTTTTCAGCATAAAGAATTAGAAATAAAGAGAAATATAAAATTCAAAACAGTTTCTTAGAAGATGGTTCAGATAATAATCTAGCTTATACCGGTAAAGTTGATGGTAAATGAAAAAATAAGCGGAGTGAGGCGGATCACAAAACGTACCTGACTGTTTAAACGATATGAACGAAGGTGAAAAGAAAGTGGTGAACAAGATGATTGCCATCTATTGTCGGGCGAATCATAAAGGTGTGTCGGGACTCTGTGAAGAATGTGCCGCACTGAAAAATTATGCGATGAAACGGCTTGAAAATTGTCCTTTCGGTGAGAAAAAAACCACCTGCGGATCCTGCATTGTTCATTGTTATAAAAACGATATGCGATTGAAAATAAAGGAAGTAATGCGATTTTCAGGCCCTAGAATGCTCTTTCGACATCCCATAGATGCTATTCGGCATTTTTACAAAGAATACAGGCGGAATCACATCTCTTCGATCACTGATAAATCTTTTCAGAAATAAATGGCAGATATTAAAAAAAACGCGGTTTTATCTGAATTGCTTACCGAGCACAGTGAGCTTATACCTGTTGTTAACAGATTTGGCGTTAAGCTGGGGGTGGGAGAGAAAACAATCGAGAAAATCTGCCTTGAGAATGACCTGAACGTCGATTTCATTCTGGCTATTCTGAATGTTTACCTGGATGAAGAATATGATCCGGAAAAGGACCTGGATGCGTTTGATGTCTCACTTATTGTAGACTATCTTAAACGTACCGTAGAGAATTATATGCAGGCATCTGTTCCGAACTTGGAAAAACACTTCACCCCTTTTATCGCAATGAGCAGCGGAGAAAATGAAGAGTTGAAACTGTTGCATAAAATATTCTATCAGTTCAAATCGGAGCTTTCGGAACATCTGCAGCAAGGCCTTGAACAACTCAGCGACTACCCAAACGAATTATTGCACGATTTAAAAAACATCATTATCAAGCATATTTCAGGGAATTTTAACCAAAACCTTGCTTATGCGGTTATTTTTTCAATAACTGCCCTCGAAAGGGAATTGCATATTCATAACCGGTTACTGGAAAAAGTGTTGCGTCCGAAACTCAAGGAACTGGATTCCGGACACATCGAACACCTGAACCATGCTTTTTCCGATGAACATAAATCGCAGGAGGAAAACAAGCAGTTGACCAATCGGGAAATAGAGGTACTGAAGCTTATTGTTCAGGGACGTTTAAACAAAGAAATTGCCGATAAGCTGAACATAAGCCTTAACACTGTCCTTTCGCACCGAAAAAATATTATTGCGAAGACCGGTATTAAAACGGTTTCCGGGCTTACATTTTACTCTATTTCCAACGGATATGTTTCTTCCGGCGATCATGTTGTTTAGCAAAGGTAAAAAAGAATATGAATAATAAAACAATTGCATTTATAGCCAACTTTACGGGCATCCTTCTTTTCGGAATTTCCATGGTGATTATCGGCTCGATTTTGCCATTGTTGAAGGCCCGTTTCGGAATGTCTGATATTGCTGCCGGGGGGTTGTTCTCCGTTCTTCCTGTTGGTTTGCTTATCGGCTCGGTTTTGTTTGGGCCTGTTGTAGACAGATTTGGATACAGGTGGGTGCTTACCGTTGCATCGCTGTTGCTGTCACTCGGATTTTTCGGGATAGCACATGCGGAATCCCTTCATCTGTTGAGGGCCGGTATTTTCTTTTTTGGGTTGGGCGGTGGAGTCATTAACGGTGGTACCAGCGCATTGGTTTCCGACTTAAGCGAAGGGAAAAATAAAATCATAAACCTGAACTGGCTGGGATTGTTTTACGGTATTGGCGCATTTTCCATGCCAATGATCCTGAGCCGGATAGATGAGATACATTACACCTTGGTTATTGATGTGGTGAGTGGCATCAGCCTGGCTGTTGCCTTAATTTTTCTTCTCATCAATTATCCGTTGACCGTTCAAAAGGAAAAA
>JAHRWY010000198.1:0-17942 GCA_019104935.1 Kaistella sp. | reverse complement strand
GAAAACGAGAACCCAAAAGTTGTTGATTTTAGTACAGTTCCTCTCCATCAAACATATATAGATGGACTTTTAGAGGACGACAAAAAAGTAATTATGACCTGGGGGGCTGTGGAAATTATAATTCCCAACGAACTACTCATTAAGTATTACGATATAGGATTAGATTCCATAAAACTGATATTCGACAGTGGAAAAATTAATGAAATTTCTAAAGTCCGAATATATCCGGAATTTGATGAAGAAACCCCCTTCTAATAATACAGCCACCTTTTAAGAGGTGGTTTTTTTTTATTAATAAAAAAATGAAAAATGACATCTATGATTACTTAAAGTTTAAATTAGGTAGTGAAAGTGCCGAGTATGAGTTTGACATTATACCAATACCTCCTTATGAGTTTCTTGAAAATAATCTCTCATTGGAGCCTTATGAATACTTTGGGGACATTAAACAGATCTTGGGATGTAATACCATACAAATCATTCTGTACTACAATGCTGATGTACTGATGAGAGTAGCTGTAAAGTTTAAAGGAAACAAGCAGAAATACATTAAAGGAATCTTAGAAACTTCAGATATTGATTTCAATAATACTAATATGTTTCTCAAAATGTACTTCTCCTCAGAATTACAAGAGACAGTATTAATATACCAGCACCCACTTCTAAATACTAAAGAGTAAGTTGAACCAAATAACAAGTAATCCAGTCCACATGTTGTGACTGGCTTTTAATTTTAAAACCTATTTAATAATGAATGAATCAGTAGCAGAAATACAGGTGTCCTATAACCCCAGTAAGGTTTTCAATTTTAAGATTGAAGACAGCAGAAAGTCATTTGAGCTAATCCTTCAAAAATGGGAACAGGATAGAATAGAAATGCAGGAAGAAGTGAAAGTTCTTCTGCTTAACAGGAATAACAAGGTCTTAGGAATATATGCCCTTGCAAAGGGAGGAATCACCTCTTGTGTGGTAGATGTGAGGATCATTCTTGCAATAGCTTTAAAAACTTTGGCTACAGGTATAATCCTTGTTCATAATCATCCAAGTGGAAATTTAAATCCGAGTAATGATGACAGAAAAATTACAGCTCAGCTTAACTCCTCATGTAAGCTCATGGGTATAACTTTAGTTGACCATTTAATCATCACAAAAGAAGATTATTTCAGTTTTGCAGATGAAGGTTTACTTTGAAAAAAGGCATACTTTTAGGCATACCTAAAAACAGTGTACTGTACAAAGTCAATACTATAAAGGAATTTAATCAATGGTTCGAGCCCAGCAAGAGGAGCAAACCATCACAGAAATGTGATGGTTTTTTTGTTTTTTGATGGGTAAAGAATAAAAAAATAACCCTCAATATTATTGAAGGTTATTCAGTTACAATATTTTTTTAAATCTTCTTCACCATCTTCGCGATATTAATAATCACTTTTACTGCTTTTTCCATCGATTCCAAAGCTACGTATTCATAAGGCCCATGGAAGTTGATTCCGCCCGCAAAAATATTCGGACAAGGTAAACCCATGTAGGAAAGCTGTGCCCCGTCTGTTCCACCCCGGATGGCCTTGATTTTAGGCTCGATGTTGGCGTCTTTCATCGCCTGTTCCGCGATGTCGATAATATGCATTTTGCCTTCAAACTGCTGCTTCATGTTTCGGTACTGTTCTTTAATTTCGATTTCAGCAGTTCCTTCACCGAATCTTTTGTTGAATTCTTCTACCTTTTGTGTCATAAATTCTTTTCTGGCTTCAAATTTATCGGCATCATGATCACGGATGATGTAGTGAATTTTTGCCTCAGAAACATCAGATTTCAAATCTGTTAAATGATAAAAACCCTCAAAACCTTTTGTAGTGGATGGCGTTTCGTTTTCAGGGAGCATTTTAATGAATTCGGCGGCCAAAAGCGAGGCGTTCACCATTTTTCCGAAAGCATAACCCGGGTGCACACTCAAACCGTGAATTTTCACCACCGCGCCAGCTGCGTTGAAGTTTTCATACTCCAGTTCTCCAACTTCACCTCCATCCATGGTATAAGCCCACTCGGCACCGAACTTTTTAACATCGAATTTATGTGCTCCTCTTCCGATTTCTTCATCAGGGGTAAATCCGATCGCAATTTTCCCGTGTTTAATGTCTGGATGAGCCAACAAATATTCAGCAGCAGTTACAATTTCGGCAACCCCCGCTTTGTCATCTGCGCCGAGAAGGGTTGTACCATCTGTGGTAATTAAAGTTTTGCCGACATAATCTTTCAGACTTTCAAATTTTGAAGGAGAAAGTACGAAGCCGGTTTCTTTATTCAGAAGCAAATCTTTGCCATCGTAATCGTCCCAGATCTGAGGCTTCACATTTTCTCCATTAAAATCCGGAGAAGTATCGTAATGTGAAATAAAACCTACCACCGGTTCGTTATCATTTTCCAGATTCGAAGGTACATAAGCATAAATGTAGCCGTTTTCATCCAAAGAAACATCGCTTAAGCCCAAGGTTTTCAGTTCTTTGAAAATATAGTTGGCCATGTTCCACTGTCTTTCGGTTGAAGGTGTTGTTTCGCTTTCCGGATCACTGGTCGAAAAGATTTTTACGTAGTTGATAAATCGGTTTTGCAGTTTCAGTTTCCAGTCGAGGTTGAAATCTATGGTAGTCATCTTTAATAATATTTGATTTAAACAAAGATAGCGAATTTGTATGACGGTAATGGCTGCAAATTGCCTGTTTTTTATACCTGCAAAACTCAAATTCTGTCATTCAAAAAAAATATTATCTTTGAGAAAATTAAAAATCAACAATGTTTTTAACCGAATGTCCTCGCGATGCCATGCAAGGTTGGGGCGAATTTATCCCGACTCAAAAGAAAATCGATTACATCAATTCCTTAATGGATGTTCGTTTCGATGTGTTGGATTGCGGAAGTTTTGTTTCACCGAAATCGATTCCGCAAATGGCAGATTCGGGGACGGTGATTGATGAAATCGACAAGTCTGTTTCAAATACAAAACTTTCTGTGATTGTTGCCAATTACCGCGGGGCAGAGAAAGCTCTGGCTCACGAGCAGGTTGATATTCTCGGTTTTCCTTTTTCGATTTCGGAGACTTTTCAGCACCGGAATACGAATAAAAATCAGGAAGAAGCTTTTAATGATATTCTGAAAATCACAGAACTTCTGAAAACCGATGGCCGTACACTGAATGTGTATTTTTCCATGGCTTTCGGAAATCCTTATGGTGAAATGTGGAAATGGGAAGACGTGGATTTCTGGGCAAACCGTTTTAATGAAATCGGGATTAAAAATATCCTGCTTTCCGATACCACCGGAACCGGTACTGTAGCACAGATCGCCTTGCTTTTCGATAAAATTCCGGCAAAATATCCGGGGATTGATTTCGGTGCGCATTTCCATAACCGCTATGAGGATTCTTACAGTAAACTGAAAGCCGCTTATGATAACGGCTGCAGAAGGTTCGATTCGGCAATTAAAGGAATTGGCGGTTGTCCGATGGCCAAAGACGACCTGGTCGGAAATATGCCTACCGAGCAGGTCATTAATTTTATGGCTTCCGAAAAAATAGAGCATTCACTGAACTTACTTAATTTCGAAAGTGCTTATAATAAAGCCAAAGATATTTTTCATTTTTAAATTACGCTCATGACTTCAAAAATAACATACCTCGGCGATTTGCGGTGCGAATCTGAACATCTACAGTCCGGAACCAGGGTTTTTACCGATGCTCCCACAGATAATCACGGTAAGGGCGAAGTGTTTTCGCCAACCGATTTGTGTGCAACTTCCCTTGCGCAATGCATGCTCACTACCATTGCGATTTTAGGAAAAGATAAAGGAATTACTATTGAAGGATCTTATGCTGAACTCCAGAAAATAATGAATCCGAAACCAAGAAAGATCGCAGAAATTGTTTGTGATTTATATTTTCACGGTAGCTTTTCCGACGAAGAAAAGGCCTTTATTGAAAATACTGCAATGAATTGCCCTGTAGCACTTACCTTAAGCGCTGAAGTGAAAAAATCTGTCACTTTTAACTATCCGGATCAACCGTTATAAAAAGATACTGAGTGTAGATATTTTCGTTTTATATTTTTAATTTACAGTGACTTATGTCATTATTGCGTAAAATACCAAAAAGATTTTGCTATCTTTATGGTAATAAAAAACGCAATGCTATGACTTCAACAATTACTTATTCGGGAGATTTTACAATCGTATCCCAACATGCTAAATCGGGTGCTGAAATTACTACCTGTGCACCATTGCGGGAAGGGGGAACTTCAGAATATTTTTCACCTTCAGACATTTTCGGTATTTCCTATGGCCAGTCGATGTTAATGGCAGTAGCCGTTTTAGGAAAGAACAGAGGAATTGATATTACCGGTGCAACCTGCGAACTGAAAAAATCTACCCATCCTGAACCGAAAAGAATCGGAACCATATTCTGTATCGTGAGAATTCCCGGCAAATTCACCCCGGAACAGAAAAAATTTATTGAACATACCGCGCTTAACTGTCCGGTTTCTCTGTCTATTCATCCAAATGTACAGCGGACGGTACTTTTTGAGTACGGACTGTAGAATGAAATTAAAATGCCGGAGATTTCCGGCATTTATTTTTTAAAACATTCCAAGTTCGAAGCGTGCTTCTTCACTCATCATGTCTTTGTTCCAGGCAGGTTCGAAGGTAAGTTCCAGATCTACCTCTGTTACGCCTTCAACTTCGGTAACCTTTTCGCGTACTTCCGCTGGTAAACTTTCAGCCACCGGACAGTTGGGTGTTGTTAATGTCATAATTACCTTCACCGCACCCTGGTCGGAAATCTGTACATCGTAAATAAGACCGAGTTCGTAGATGTCTACAGGAATTTCGGGGTCATAAACGGTTTTTAAATTTTTAATAATATTTTCGCCAATATCGGCAATCTGATCGTCTGTTAAAGCCATTTTAATATTGTTCAACCCCGCCTGCAAACTGCAGCAAAGGTCATTTTATTTTAAAAGTTAGTCTGTTTTACGTTCCAGCAATTCTTCCTGTCGCATGCGCCGGAAAATATTTGCCAAAGTTAAGACATCTTTTTCACAATATTGAACAATTCTAAATAAGTCTTTTTCTATATAGTAAATTGACGAAACCATAGAGCCGTCGATATCGTCTTTTGGTGTAGGAATACCGAATACATGAGCCAACAATTCCAGTGAAATAAAAGATTTGTAATCGCCGAACTTCCACAGCTCCATCGTATCGAGGTGCGGGATTTCCCACGGTTTTTTCCCAAACATCTGGAAGGGTTTCGGTGGCTGCATTCCGTTGATCAGAAATCGTCTTGCAATCCACGGAAAATCGAATTCCTTTCCGTTGTGTGCACAGAGAATCACATCGTGAAGTTTTGGATGATTGAAGATTTCGCCGAATTCTTCGAGCAGTTTTCTCTCATCATCACCGGAAAAACTTTTAATCATCAGTTTTTCACTTTTTTCTAAAATACCAACAGAAATGCAGATGATTTTGCCAAACTCAGCCATGATTCCGCCTCTTTCATTATAAAATTCCTGCGCAGTGAAATCTTCTTTCCGCTGCATTCTGGTTTTTTTGTCCCAGAGATACTGGTCGGTTTCATGCAATTCTTCCCAGTTTCCGGCTTGTGGAACGGTTTCAATATCGAGAAACAGGATTTTTTCTAAAGGAATATGCTGAATCATAATTAAGGATTTTAAAATTTACGAAAAGTGCGATAGGTTTAACCTAGAATAGAACCGTTTTTAACCGGTAGCGAAGGTGTTATAAGTGTAACATCATTATTTTCTCCATATAATCCCAAAACCAGACATTCGCTGAAAAAATTGGCAATTTGTTTTTTGGGGAAATTCACTACAGCCAAAATCTGCTTGCCAACAAGTTCTTCTTTTTGGTAAAGTGAAGTAATTTGAGCAGAAGATTTCTTAATTCCAAGCGTCCCAAAATCTATTTCTAGTCTGTACGATGGTTTTTTGGCCTCCGGAAAATCCGCAACAGAAATTACCGTTCCGCAGCGTATATCGAGTTTTTCGAAATCCTGCCAGGTTATTTCAGGTTTTAAATCCATTTTATTTTTTCACAGATACAATGTAATCGTAAACCAGCTGGTGTTGCTGATCATTCAGTTTTGCCTTTGGCGCCATAGCATTCATAATTCCAACCCAATCCTGAGCGGAATGAGAAGTAGGACTCGGTAAATCATGGCATCTGCCGCATGAATTGTCGAAAAGTGTTTTCCCTAAAGCCAGATTTTCTGCGGTCATGGTTTTTGTTCCTTCGGTAACGGCGGGTTTTGTCGTACAGGAAGTTAAAAAACCGATTATTGCAATTGCTGAAAAAATGGTAGTAATCCGTGTAAAGTTTTGAGGTCTTTTCATATTTAAATATTTTGTTTCTCTCAAAAATAAACAAATTTCTCTTTACAATGGCTTCAGACCAAAAAATTCAAAAATATTGACTGTGTCGGATTCCCGACTTAAGTTATTATCCTGAAAGAATTTGTATTTTTGGTTAAATGAAAACGTTTTCTGTAGAACAACTTATTGAGGGAATAAAATCGGGCGATAAAAGATTGCTCGGAAAAGCCATTACTTTGATAGAAAGTAAAAAGCCTGAACACCGTGAATTGGCCGAACAGCTTTTGAAAGAAATTTTGCCTTTCACCGGAAATTCTGTAAGAATTGGTGTTACGGGTGTACCGGGCGCAGGAAAATCTACTTTTATTGAAAACTTCGGAAGGCTGCTTTTAAAAAAGGGAAAAAAAGTGGCTGTTTTGGCGATAGATCCCAGTTCTTCGCTCAATAAAGGCTCTATATTAGGTGACAAAACCCGGATGGAAGAGCTTGCAAAGGAAGAAAATGCATTCATAAGACCATCGCCGAGTTCGGGATTTCTGGGTGGCGTGGCCAATACGACGTTCGAAACTATGCTGATATGCGAGGCCGCAGGGTTTGATGCAATTTTAATTGAAACGGTTGGTGTGGGGCAAAGTGAAGTGTTGGTTTCGGATATTACTGATGTTTTTCTGTTCTTAAAGATTATCGGCGGTGGCGACGAACTGCAGGGAATTAAACGCGGAATTATGGAAATGGTGGATATCATCTTCATTAATAAAGTAGAGGGAGAAAACCAACAGAAAGCCAAAAATACCAAACTGGAATTGTTACGTGCGCTTCATTTTTTACCTTCAAAAGAAAAAAACTGGAAAGTGCCCGTTCTACTCGGTTCAGCACTTCATAATAATGGGTTGAATGAAGTGGATGATAAGATTGATGAATTCATCCGAATGAAAATAAAAAACAGTACTTTTGATAAAACCCGCCAGCTTCAGGCAGAAAAACGTTTTGATTATTGGGTGCAGGAATATATTCTTCAGAAAGCAAAAGAAGAACAATCGACAGGAAATTCTTACGAGCTGCATAAAAAAAATGCTTCCGATCTGAAATCCAATCCAAGTTCGGAAGCGAAAAGATTTGTTGAGAAGCTGCTGAAGAAATAATTACTGTTTAGGCACCTCGTTTTCCATAAGATAGCCGTTGTACGAAATTGGTGTGCGGTCATTCGAATCGATCGACACATAAGTTTTTCCGTTGCTGAAAACTTCCATTATGATTCTTCGGATCGTCGGCTGATCTTTGGTAAGAATAGTGTAAACTGTACTTCCTTTTTTACCTGTTTGCTGGCTTATGGTAAAATCTTTAGAAGTGAACCGATAAGAATTATTTGCATTGTCGTAGCTTGGGCTGTACATTCTGCCAAAATAAGGCAATTCAACACGGAGTTCAGATTTTTTAAGAACAATGGTGTAGCCATAATCCAGGTCTAACATTCGGGATGAGCTGGATCTTGGCAAAGAATTCATTACATTTACCACATCATAATTACTGGGTTGCGCCTGTTCGGCCATAAAGGTAAATTCACCATTCCTTAATAGCGCTGCCACTTTTTCGGAGGGCATATTTGGTGTTGCTGCGCAAGCGTACATCAGGATGAATAAAACTGCTGCGCATAAAATATTAATTAAATTTTTCATTTTGATTTTTCTAAGTTCATAGCAAAAATAATGCAAGCTGTAAAGTTTAAAAAAAAATTGTGGAATAAAAATTGTTTATACGAATTAATATCGAAATATTTAAGCTATGAAAAATGTAAATAAGTTATTAGGAATTGGCGCTTTATCTGTGATGATGGTGGCGTGTACTACAAATCCGATCACCGGGAGAAAATCCCTTCAGTTAGCCAATGATCAGGAAATTAGCGCGATGGCAGTGCAACAGTACAGGGAAGTTATTTCTAAAGCGAAAGTTGTATCAGGTACCACTGCATCAAAAAGTGTACAGAATGTTGGCTTACGTATAAAAAATGCCGCAAATAACTATTACCGTGGCATTGGTAGAGAAGCTGATCTGACGAATTATCAGTGGGAATTTAACCTCATTGATGATAAGCAAATAAATGCATGGGCAATGCCGGGTGGTAAAGTTGCAGTATATACAGGAATTTTGCCGATAACTAAAAATGATACAGGTCTAGCGGTGGTTTTGGGGCATGAAATTTCTCACGCACTTGCTGGACACGGTAACGAGAGAATTTCTCAAGCAATGGTAGCCCAATATGGGGGCGCTATTTTGGGAAGTGCTACAAGCGGACAGATGGCAGCTATTTTTCAGCAGGTCTACCCAATCGGTGCACAGGTGGCACTTTTAAAATACGGAAGAGGGCAGGAACTGGAAGCTGATGAAATGGGAATTTATTTAATGTCGATGGCAGGTTATGATCCAAGACAGGCACAGCCATTCTGGGAAAGAATGGAGGCTTCATCAAACGGTAACCGCCCGCCGGAATTTCTTTCAACACACCCAAGTCCGGAAAGCAGACGAGCAGATTTACAAAAACATATGCCAAAAGCTTTGGAATATTATAAAGCATCTGGAGGAAAAATTTAAACCTTACCAATATTTATACACAACCTTCCTTAAAAATTCTTAATTTTGGGAAGGTTTGTTAATTTAACACTATGAAAAATTTACACTTTATTGGGTTTTTACTCCTCGGTCTGGCATTTCTGCTGTATTATATGCTCCCCGAATTTTCATTCGTGAAGCTGTTTGAGCCGATCAGTTTGATGGGAATTCTTGCAGGAATCGGGATTGGGCTTATCATTGGCGGGATCGTTGGCTATGTAAGCAAAGGATCGGCCTTGAAAGAAGAACAGAAAAGAAAAGAACTTCAGCAGCTGCGGAGAGAAAAAGAAGATCTTGAGAAACAGGCTGCAGAATTGGCAAGACAACAGGCAATACAGAATATACCACCAAATGAAAATCCTCAGAATTATTGATTCTGAGGATTTTTTATTTTGAAATTTTGAGCTTAGAACTGATATCCTAAACCTAAAATTAACATACTGGGACGGCTGTCATAGCGAATGGTCTGATTGGTGTTATTATTAATGAAATCTCTTTGGTCATCAGTAAACGCACCTTCGTATCTTCCGTTGATGATGAATTTTTGCAGTTGAACCTGAGCTCCGAACTGGTAACCTACCGTAAAATCATTCTTTGCATTTTCTTTGAAATCATTAAATTGATTGTCGGATGCAAGGTTATAAGAAGCAACAGGACCTAAGAAAATGCCTAACATATCTCCCATTACGTTGTAACCTAAGAGTACAGGTACATCAACACGGTTGCTTTTAACCTCCAGGGTAGTATTAGTTGTAGGTTCAGTAAATTCAGATTTTAGGGTGGTGTAATAAATCTCCGGCATTAAAAACAGCGAAAGTGGCAAATTTACTTTTGCTGAAAGACCAAAATTGAATCCCGCATTGTTTTTACCGGATTCATTATAAGCACCGGTTGCCGTGATGCTGATGTTTTCCCAGTTAGGTTTATCAGTCTTAAAAAGCAAATTAGCACGCCCGGATAATTTTACCTGCGCAGAGGCGAATATAGTAGCTCCCAATAGAGCGATACTAAGAATTTTATTCGTTTTCATTAGATTTTGTTACAATATTATCGATTGAGGTTTTGTTGGTTTCAAGGAAGTACTCGCGCAGCTCCTTGAATAATTCTGAGGAATAAACGAAGTCGATCAGGTTTTTATTGCCTGCATTAATCAGGATGTCTTTGTTTCCTTCCCACTCTTTAATTCCCAAACGTAGGTATACAATTTTCTCGCCAATCGTCATCACCGAGTTCATATCGTGGCTGTTGATGATGGTTGTGGTATTGTATTCCTTGGTAATCTCCATCAGAAGATCATCGATAATATTGGAGGTATAAGGATCGAGTCCCGAATTCGGCTCATCGCAAAACAGATATTTAGGGTTGTTTACAATTGCACGTGCAATAGCAACCCTTTTCTGCATACCTCCTGAAATTTCAGACGGATATTTTCTGTTAGCCTTTTCGAGGTGAACTCTTCCTATTACTTCAAAAACTCTTCTTTTCTTTTCTCGGAATGACAGATTGGTGAACATATCCAGCGGAAATGTTATATTTTCTTCCACCGTCATCGAATCAAACAGCGCGCTTCCCTGAAATACCGTTCCGATTTCTGAACGGAGAATTTGTTTTTCGTCACGGGACATTTTATTGATATCTCTGCCATCAAACAGAATTTCTCCCGATGTAGGCTGATAAACATTGAGTAAACTCTTGAGAAATACAGTTTTTCCAGAGCCACTCTGCCCAATGATGAGGTTTACTTTCCCGGTATCGAATGTTGTGGTGATGCCTTTTAAAACTTCAACCTCCTCAAATTTCTTCTTTAAATCTTTTACTTCAATCATTAGCTGAGGAACATTTGGGTTAAAATTAAATTGGTAATAATGATGGAAACGATGGTCCACACTACAGCCTGTGTACTGGCGCGGCCAACTTCAAGCGAACCTCCTTTTACATTATACCCAAAAAATGCCGGTATCGTTGCAATTAAAAATGCAAATACCGCAGTTTTGAAGAGTGCGTACCAAATAAAATGCTGTGGCATGTACATTTGTATTCCGGTAATATAGTCTGCTTTACTCCAGTTTCCGGTGGCAAGTCCCGCGAGGTAGCCGCCCCAGACCCCAAATACAATACTGATCGCAATCAGCAAAGGATTGAAAATCACGCTCGCCAGAATTTTTGGAAGAATAAGGAAGTTTGGTGAATTTACCCCCATAATGTCTAACGCGTCAATTTGCTCTGTAACTCTCATTGTACCAATGCTTGAGGCAATATAAGAACCTACTTTTCCTGCAAGTATTACAGAAATAATCGTAGGTGCAAATTCTAAGATCAACACTACTTTTGTCGCATATCCGATAAACGAATTGGGAATTGGGAAGGTAGATGCCTTAAAGTTGTTGAACATCTGTATCGCGACTACCGCTCCTACAAATATGGAGGTAAAGAGAACCAGCCCGAAGGAATTAACCCCAAGATCATGAATTTCTCTCATAAAGAGTTTGCCGAAAACCGAGGTTTTCTGTGGTCTTTTTATCGTTTTGGACAGCAGGAGAAAGTAGGCTCCAATCTGGCTCAAAAATTTCTTTAACATTCGGCTAAATTAGTGTTTTATTTTTTTCTAAATTTTTTAATTGGCATTTTTATCGCCGCAAATAACCAGAAAAACTGTTTTTAAAATGATCACAAGATCTAAGCTGAAACTCCAGTTTTTAACATAAAAAGCGTCGGCCAGAATTCTTTTCTGCATTTTTATATCCATATTTCCACTGTCACCACGCAAACCATTCACTTGCGCAAGACCGGTAACACCAGGCTTAACCAAACTCCGTACCGAATAGCGGCCGATTTTAAGTTTGTAAAAATCATCTACCAACAGCATGTGGGGTCTTGGCCCTACTACCGACATTTCTCCTTTCAGCACATTGATGAACTGCGGCATCTCATCTAAACTTGTTTTGCGCAGAAACCTGCCAATCCGGGTTACTCTTTTATCTGTTGGGAGCGAATCTGCATTCATATACATCGTTCGGAATTTTATACACCGAAAAACATGGTCATGGAAGCCATATCTTTTTTGGAGAAAAAATACAGGTCCTTTGCTGTCCCTTTTGATCAAGATTGCAATAATAGGAAAGAGCCAGCTACAGATAAAAATGAGGATAATAACCGAAAATATAATATCGAAGACCCTCTTGAGCAGGATATTGGTAAGATAATCCAGGGGGAATTTAGAGCGCTCCAGCACCGGCTGCATTTCAATGTATCCAAGGTCATACTGGAAGAAATTGTTTTTTACAATGCTGGGAATCAGCGATATTTTTACTTTGTGCAGTGCTGCCAGTCTGTAGATTTCCTGTTCGTCATTTTTCTCGAAACCATTTGAAGGCATATACATCGTGTGGATGCCTTTTTCTTTCCAAAAAGAAATGAGTTTATCCAAATCAAACTGCTCTTCTTCAGGATAATCGAAGATTTTAAAACCGTAATCCTTTCTATCTGTTAAAATATTCTTCAGAATTTCTGATGAGGAATCATTGCTCAGAAACATAATATTTCTGTAATTGATTCCCAATGTCCGAATATACTTCAGCGTGAAAAAAACTATGGATTTAATGAAGAAGAGAAGGAAAAAGAGGTTGATGGCGATGAGAAACCGATCTTGTTTCAGAAAATCATTATTGCTTACTTTTGCCAATAAAATTACCCCAAATATAAAAAGGAAAATATGCGTAACCAGCCGTTCTAGATAAATGGTGTAGGTAAGATTTCGGGCGACAGAATAGAGTTTGGTTCTCCCGCTGAGCAAAATCCAAAATAGCGTAAG
Organism: Kaistella sp.; assembly: GCA_019104935.1. Taxonomy (GTDB): domain Bacteria; phylum Bacteroidota; class Bacteroidia; order Flavobacteriales; family Weeksellaceae; genus Kaistella. The sequence goes on along the minus strand of JAHRWY010000198.1, from coordinate 5,144 downwards.
AAGAATAATGGACAGCAGATTCTGCTCCCAAATGTCTTTTTCGTAGCGTGCATCGTTATTCCTGATGAAAAAGAACAAAAATACACCGGTAATAACCAACACGTCCAGGAGTATAAATGTAATTTTAAAATATCGAGAATATCGAATTTTTTGCATGAAACCGAATTATATAAAAAGTAAATTTAACCTAATTTACGGAATATTCAAATATTTATGCGTCTGCACGGATGCCTGCCATTTCGGATTTAAAAGAATATAGTCTGTTATTTTTGGGTACATTTCATTTCTCTTGCTCCACTCACTCTGCAGATAAAGTTTGCAGTTTTCTGAGACTTTTGCAGCCTGTTCTTCAGCAAATTTAAAATCGTTGTGGTTGAAAACGATCATTTTCAGTTCACTGGCTTTCGCGTAGATTTCTTCTTTTGGCAGACCGGTTTTTTTAGGAGAAAGGGTGATCCAGTCAAGTATTCCGCTCATTTCATAGGCGCCGGAAGTTTCAATATGAATTTCGCAGCCCAGTTCTTTCAGGCGCGAGGTTAAAACCTCCAGATTCCACATCAACGGTTCGCCACCTGTAAGTACAATCGTTTTGCAATGGCTTGCAGCAATTTCGGCAATCTGTAAAGCATCCATCACGGGATGAAGGTTGGGATCCCAACTTTCTTTTACATCGCACCAATGGCAACCTACATCGCAGCCACCAAGACGGATGAAATATGCGGCTTTTCCGGTGTGTGCACCTTCGCCCTGCAAAGTATAAAAATGCTCCATCACCGGGAGCATTTTACCTTGGTTCAATAAAATATTTTCTTCTTCTTTAGTCATTATATACTGAAGTTTTATAAGCTAAAAGGGTATTTTTCATCAGCATCGCTCTGGTCATCGGTCCCACACCACCAGGTACAGGCGTAATCCAGCTTGCTTTTGTTTTACAGCTTTCGAAATCTACGTCGCCTACCAGTTCGTAACCTTTTTCAGACTCGTTTGTAATTCTTGTAATTCCCACATCAATAATTACGGCTCCTTTTTTAATCATATCGGCTTTCAGGAAATTGGGATCTCCCAGGGCGGTAATTACAATATCCGCGTGGTGGGTGAATTTCTCGATGTGCGGGGTGTAGGAATGGGTTAAAGTCACTGTAGAATTTCCCGGAAAATGTTTTCTACCCATTAAAATACTCATAGGTTTTCCTACAATGCGGCTGCGGCCGATAATTACACAGTGTTTTCCTTCGGTTTCAATTCCGTAACGTTCCAGCAAGGTAAGGATTCCGAAAGGCGTTGCAGGTAGGAAAGTATCCATTTCCAAAGCCATTTTTCCGAAGTTTTCCGGATGGAAGCCATCAACATCTTTTCTCGGATCAATAGCCATGATGATTTTTTCCTGGTCAATCTGTTTTGGCAAAGGCAACTGTACAATGAACCCGTCAACATCTTTCGACTTATTAAGTTCCTTGATTTTCTCTAAAAGTTCTGCTTCCGAAACCGTGCTCGGGAATTTAACCAAAGAGGATTTAAAGCCTACTTCCCTGCAGTCTTTGATTTTGTTGTTTACGTAGGTCATACTTGCGCCATTGCTGCCTACCAAAATCGCGACCAAGTGTGGTGCACGTCTTTTTCCTGCAACAATTTTTTCAACATCAGATCTAATTTCCTGCTTGATTTCTTTCGAAACCTTCAGTCCATCGAGAATTTTTGCCATTTTACTTTTACTTTAGATTATGATTTATTTCTTCGCTTTATAGTAATTCATCAAACCGTTGGTAGAGGAATCATGGGAAGTTACCGCCTCCTTATTTTCAAGTTCCGACAGGATTTTTCCGGCCAAAACTTTACCGAGTTCCACGCCAAACTGGTCGAAACTGAAGATGTTCCAAATCACCCCCTGAACGAATATTTTATGTTCGTAAAGCGCAATTAACTGTCCGAGAGAGAACGGGGTAAGTTCATCAAAAATAAAGGAGTTGGTAGGCGAATCTCCGGCAAATACCTTGTAATTCAGTAGCTTTTCGATCTCTTCGTCAGATTTTCCTGATGCTTTTAATTCTGCGTGTACTTCCTCTGCGTTTTTTCCGAAAGCCAAAGCTTCTGTTTGTGCAAAAAAGTTGGCCAATAATTTATCCTGATGGTCGGAAACTTCATTGCATGACTTCGCGTAAGCCAGGAAATCAGCAGGAATCAATTCCGTGCCTTGGTGAATCAGCTGATAGAACGCGTGCTGACCGTTGGTTCCAGGTTCTCCCCAAATAATTGGGCCTGTTTTGTACTCAACATATTCGCCGTTTCTATCGACCGATTTTCCGTTACTTTCCATATCTCCCTGTTGAAGATAGGCCGGGAAACGATCCAAATACTGGGAATACGGAAGAATGGCATACGTTCCGGCGCCGTAAAAATTACGGTACCAGATTCCTAAAAGTGCCATGAGGACAGGAATGTTTTCCTTAAAATCTGCGGTTTTAAAATGAGTGTCGGTTTCGTTTGCGCCTTTCAGTAACTGTTCGAAATTATCATAACCTACAGCAAGACAAATGCTTAATCCAATAGCGCTCCAAAGTGAATAACGGCCGCCAACCCAGTCCCAGAATTCAAAAATATTTTCTTCTGCGATGCCGAACTCTTTTACCGATCTGGTATTTGTAGAAAGTGCCACGAAATGTTTTGCCACATCCTCCTGAGCACCTTTTTTCAGGAACCAGTCTTTTGCTGATTCAGCATTGGTCATGGTTTCCTGGGTGGTGAATGTTTTCGATGCAACAATGAAAAGTGTAGTTTCGGGATCTAGATTTTTAAGGGTTTCTGCAATGTGATTTCCGTCAACATTCGAAACAAAATGAACATTTAAACGCGTTTTAAAATGTTTCAGTGCGGAGCAAACCATTACGGGACCCAAATCTGAACCACCGATACCTATATTTACAACATCTGTAATTTCTTTGCCTGAAAAGCCTTTGTGTTCACCGGAAATTACTTTCGCGGAAAAGGATTTCATCTGGTCGAGAACTTTTTTAATTCCTGGCTTTATGTTTTCGCCATCCACTAAAATTTCCTCTTCTGAAAAGTCCCGCAAAGCGGTATGAAGCACAGCTCGTCCTTCGGTTTCATTTATTTTTTCGCCCGAAAACATGGCTGAAATCGCTTCTTTCAAATGAGTTTCTTCAGCTAATCTAATCAGTAAATTAAAAGTTTCCTGATCGATTAAGTTTTTAGAAAAATCGAAAAGATAACCGTCTCTTTTTACAGAAAATTCTGCGAAACGGTTGGGATTCTCTTTAAAGAGTGAACGTAAATCAAAATCATTTTGTGCAAAATGCATTTCGAGATCCTGCCAAGATTGTGTGTGTTCGGGATTTATTTTTGGTAACATGTTCAGAAGGTTTTAAGTAAGGAGTTATGCTCCATTGGTTAAGACGCTGCAAATTTACAGAAAAATAAAACCTCCGAAAAATTCCGGAGGTTTAAGTTTTTATAAAAATCGAAACGATGTATTCTGAAAATTATTTTTCAATTGCCAGGTCGATTACTTCGCTCATTCGGCTCACATAACTGATTTTTAATGTCTTCAAATAATCCTTCTTGATTTCTTCCACATCTTTTCTGTTGGCTTCACAAAGAATAATGTGGGTGATTCCTGCGCGAGCTGCGGCCAGAAGTTTTTCTTTAATTCCGCCTACAGGAAGCACTTTTCCGCGCAAGGTTATTTCGCCGGTCATGGCGAGATGAGGTTTCACTTTTTTATTCTTGAAGCTCGACACAATGGAAGTAAGCATTGCAATTCCGGCGGAAGGCCCATCTTTAGGCGTTGCACCTTCAGGAACGTGAACGTGAATGTTCTTCTTCTGAATATCTTCAGAAGAAATACCCATTTCATCATGTTTTGCCTTAATATATTCTAAAGCGATCGTTGCAGATTCTTTCATCACGGTTCCGAGATTTCCGGTCATTGTGAGATTTCCTTTTCCTTCGCTCAAAATACTTTCAATAAAAAGAATGTCGCCACCAACCTGAGTCCATGCTAAACCTGTTACAACACCAGGAACTCCTGTAATTTCAGAAAGGCTTTTAGGTCTTGGGACTCCCAGAATTTCATCCACTTTTTCAATTGAAATCTTGGGATCATATTCTTTCTCCATCGCGGTCTGCAAGGCTACCCATCTGGCAACGGCCGCAATTTTTTTCTCGAGACTACGAACTCCGCTTTCAGAAGTGTGGGCATCGATGATGTGTTTGAGTTCGGGATTTCCGAGTTTGAATGATTTAGCGGTCAGTCCGTTTTCGTCCTGCTGTTTTTTAATTAAGTGTCGTTTTGCAATCTCTACTTTTTCTTCCAAAGTGTAGCCGGCGATTTCGATGATTTCCATTCGGTCTAAAAGCGGACGCTGAACGGTAGACAAAGAGTTTGCGGTTGCGATAAACATTACTTTCGAAAGATCATAACCCATCTCCAAAAAGTTATCGTAAAAAGCACTGTTCTGTTCCGGATCAAGAACTTCCAGCAACGCTGAACTTGGATCGCCATGAATTCCCTGACCGATTTTGTCGATTTCATCTAAAACAATCACCGGATTCGAGGTTCCTGCTTTTTTGATCGACTGCAGGATTCTTCCTGCCATTGCTCCGATATAGGTTTTTCGGTGGCCACGGATTTCAGATTCATCATGAAGTCCGCCTAAGGAAACGCGAACATATTTTCTGCCAAGAGAATCAGCTACCGACTTGCCAAGCGACGTTTTACCCACGCCCGGAGGGCCTACCAGACACAAAATCGGAGATTTCATGTTGTTTTTTAGTTTCAGAACTGCCATGTGTTCCAGAATTCTTTTCTTGATATCTTCTAACCCGAAATGTGCTTTGTCTAAAACTTTTTGCGCTTTGGTGATGTCGAAAATGTCTTTAGAATAGTTTTCCCAAGGCAGATCTGTGAAGAAATCGAGATAATTTCTCTGCACGTTATAATCCGGTGAATTTGGGTTTTGGCGCTGCAGTCGGTTGATTTCTTTCTGGAAATGACTTTCAACCTCGTCATTCCATTTTATTTTTTTTGCTTTCAGAAGAAGTTCTTCCACATCCGACTCGGGGCCGCCGCCCAATTCTTCCTGGATCGCACGGATCTGTTGGTTCAGGAAGTATTCGCGCTGGCTTTT
>JAHRWY010000145.1:0-2798 GCA_019104935.1 Kaistella sp. | reverse complement strand
ATATTAAAAAGGTGCATCTTCATGTGACCTTTCTGGATTCCGGTGGTTACCAGAGAACGCAGTGCAGCAAAATTCTGAGCCAGACCGGACACCGCGAGAATGCTCATCAGTTCCTGAGCTGAAGGCTTTCCTAAAAGTGCCAAAGAAAATTTCACCAAAGGATGAAGATTCGTCAAACCACCAACCACACCAACAGAAATCGGCAAATCGATCCAGAATCTGAAAATTCCGTTATCAATAGTACAGTGCGTTAGGCTGGAATATTTACCGTCTTTTGCCGCGTAAGCATGAGCGCAGGCTTCTGTCGCACGGAAATCGTTTCCGGTCGCGATCACCACAGCATCTACCCCGTTCATGATGCCTTTGTTATGCGTTGTTGCACGGAACGGCTCGATTTCAGCAATCGTTACGGCTCTTTTAAATTTAGTGGCAAACTCTTCGTTAGAAATTCCGCTGTCGTCTTTCAGGTCTTCTATTTTGCAGGAAACCTCAGCTCTTACGATACAGTCGGGCGTGAAATTCGAAAGAATATTCATCACAATCTGCAGGGAATCTTTTTCTTCCTGGGTAAAATCTTCTTCTTTCGCGACTTCTTCTTTCAACGTCTTTCCAAACTGCTCGAGGCAGGAGTTGATGAAGTTTGCACCCATGGAATCCACCGTATCAAAACTGGCCTTAAGCTGGAAATAATTCTCCAGATCAGCGGTTTTATCGATCAGGCGGATGTTCAGAATTCCACCGCCACGGTTGCGCATGTTTTTGGTGATTTCTTCGGTGGCTTCAAACAGTTTTTTCTTCAGTTTAAAATTGAAGAAATGCTGAAGTTTATGAGGTTCAACATCAAGAATAAAATGGGTATGACCTAACTTTTTAGTATTGATAATTGTCGTTTTGAAACCGCCTTTATCAATCCAGAATTTAGCGGCTTTGGAAGCGGCGGCTACCACCGAACTTTCTTCAACAGCCATCGGCAGAGCCAATAATTTTCCATCGATAAGGAAATTCGGGGCAATTCCGTAAGGCATATAGAAATTGGAAATCGTGTTTTCGGAAAACTCTTCGTGAAGTTTCTGCAGGGTTGCATCGCCATTCCAGTATTGCTGTATAATCTGTTCGTAACTTCGGTCGTCGTTGAGGTATTCTTTAATTAGCCAATCGATTTTTCTTTGTTTTGAAAGTTTAGAAAAACCTTCTACAGGACTGTGATTCATGGAAATATGATTAAAGTTCAAATATAGGGTTTTTTGTTTGGAAGTCGAAGGCCGCAAACCGAACTTTTATCATCAGAAAAAGGACAAAAAAAATCACCGAAAAAATTCGGTGATAAATGATGATGTTTGATTTTAGTCTAACTGCGTTCCGAGATACTCCCACTCCTGCAGCGCCAAATCGAGTTCAGCTTTATACGAATTGTATTTTTCCAAAGTTTCTTCTGATGGATTTTCTTTTGTAAAACTGGCTTCCATATCTTCAATCTTCAGTTCCAGATCTGAGATTTTTTCTTCAATTTTTTTAATTTTATTCTGAATGTTCTTCTGGTCTTTCGAAACAATTACCGGTTTTTTCTCGACCGGTTTTTCAACCACTTTTTCTACGACCGGCTCATTGCGCATTTCCTGAAGTTTTGATTTCTCTGCAGAAACTTCGCGGATGCTTTCTTTTTGGCGGAATTCAAGATATTCATTCACATCACCCAAAAACTCTTTCATTCTTCCGTCACGGAATTCAAAGATTTTATCGCTCAATCCCTGCAAAAATTCCCGGTCGTGAGAAATTACGATCAATGTTCCTTCAAATTTCTGAAGCGCCAGTTTGATGATTTCTTTTGACTGAATATCGAGGTGGTTCGTAGGCTCATCCATGATCAGCGTATTGAACGGCCTCAATAGCAATTTACACAATGCCAGACGGTTCCGTTCACCTCCGGAAAGAACTTTGGTTTTTTTCTGTACATCTTCGCCCTGAAAAAGGAAACTTCCTAATAAATCACGCACTCTCGGACGAGTTTCTTCCGTTGCAGCATCTTCTGCTTCTTCCAGAACGGTTTTATTTGGCGTTAAAACCTCTTCCTGATTCTGGGCGAAATAACCGATATTCACGTTATGGCCAAGGTTCCATTCGCCGGAATAATCTTTAATTTCACCGGATAGAATTTTCGCCAGGGTTGTTTTTCCCTGTCCGTTTTGCCCAAGTAATGCGATACGGTCGCCGCGCTCTACAAAGAAATCAACTTTATCGAAAACCTGTTTGCTTCCATATGATTTACCTAAATTTTTCGCTTCGAAAATAACTTTCCCGGGAATTACGGACTGTACGAAACGGATATTAAATTTAGAAACGTCTTCGTTATCGATTTCAATTCTTTCGATTTTATCGAGTTTTTTGATCAAAGACTGTGCAAAGGAAGCTTTCGTAGCAGAAGCGCGGAAGCGGTTGATATTATCCTCCATCTGCTTGATTTCGGCATCCTGATTTTTCTTTGCCTGCGTCAGTTTTTCTTTACGCTCTTTACTCAGTTCCAGATATTTGGTGTAATTGGCTTTATAATCATCAACTTTTTTATTGTTGATATCAAAAGTGCGGTTACAAACGGAAGTCATGAACTGTTTATCGTGACTCACGAGCACAATTGCGCCAGGATAATCCTTCAAAAATTCTTCCAACCAGATGATGGATTCCATATCGAGGTGGTTGGTAGGCTCATCCAGAAGCATTAAATCATTTTTCTGAAGCAGCAGTTTTGCGAGTTCGATTCTCATTCGCCAACCGCCGGAAAATTCGTCGGTAATTTTATTGAA
>JAHRWY010000137.1:0-19381 GCA_019104935.1 Kaistella sp. | reverse complement strand
CACAGAATCTGAAGGTAAAGATTATATCGCCTCGCAAATGTGCGACATTGAAATCACGCTGCTCCAGAACGAAAATATCGCAGATACAGCTTTAACTAAAGACGATAAAGAAGATACAGACAGCTTCAGCGGTGCTTTTATGAAAGGTTTCAAAGTTTTGGGTGATGCCATGCTCTTTTTGCTTCCGTTTTGGCCACTGTTTTTGATTGGCGCATTGGTTTGGTATTTCATCAGCCGTAATAAAAAGAAAAAAGCGAAGGAAGAGTTCGAAAGACAGCAAATCCTGAATCAGCAGAACGCAGCGGCTTATCCAACCCAGAACCAGACTTCCACCGAACCTGTTCAGGAAGATAAACCTGCAGAAACTCCGGACACAGATTATTCTAAATATCTTCCGAAGAATTAAAGTTGAAATACGCTCGCTGATTGAGTTAATAACGCTCATCTCATTTAAGATTTGATCTGCCAAAATTTCTGAATCTGCGAGAACAATCCCATAATCTGAAGATAGCAATTAAAAAAGCCTTCCAAATCCGGAAGGCTTTCTTTTATTTCATATTCACTATACGATCTACCACATAGGTAGTGTTTCCGCGCCATGGCAGCGCCCCGTGGTATTCTTTATAATGGAGATCAAACGTCTTACCGTTGTTGATTTCGAGCTGTCTGAATATTTCTTCATCTTCAATTGAAAATTCGAATTCATAACTCATTAAACTTCCGGTACGCGCATTGGTTCCGAATCCCTGCTGTATAAGTTTGCCTTCGTAGGTTTTAAAGATATTTCCTTTTTTTACCGCATAATTCAGGATTCCGGATTTTACACCTTCCCCGAAAACAAAATAATACCGGTAATAAACGATGCCACTCAGCAGTAAAACCACCGCAATAAGAGTAATCCACAGATATTTCATGGCTGGATTTTAGTGATTAAAAATTATTTGGCAATGCTGCGGGAAATTACAATCTTCTGGATTTCTGAAGTTCCTTCATAAATCTGGGTAATCTTCGCGTCGCGCATCATTCTTTCTACGTGATATTCTTTCACATAACCGTATCCACCGTGAATCTGCACTGCTTCAATCGTGGTATCCATGGCTACCTGAGAAGCGTAAAGTTTTGCCATTGCACCGATTTCGGAAATGTCTTTACCTTCATCTTTTTCAACAGCAGCTTTGTAGCAGAGCATTCTTGCAGCCGTAATCTGCGTTGCCATATCAGCTAATTTGAATGCGATCGCCTGGTGATTGATGATTTCGGTTCTGAAAGCTTTTCTGGTTTTTGCATATTTAAGGGCCAGTTCATAAGCTCCGGAAGCAATTCCTAAAGCCTGGGATGCAATCCCGATTCTGCCGCCATTCAATACCGCCATTGCGAAATTGAACCCGAATCCGTCTTCACCGATTCTGTTTTCTTTCGGAACTTTAACGTCGGTAAAGAGCAAAGAATGCGTATCACTTCCGCGGATTCCCAGTTTGTCTTCTTTCGGCCCGATTTCGAAACCAGCCCAACTTCTTTCCACAATAAATGCGTTGATGCCTTTATGTTTTTTCTCAGGATCAGTCTGTGCGATTACGATATAATACGTTGCGTTTCCACCGTTGGTAATCCAGTTTTTAGTCCCATTCAGCAAATAATGGTCGCCCATATCTACCGCTGTGGTTTTTTGTGATGTAGCATCAGAACCTGCTTCGGGCTCAGAAAGAGCGAAAGCACCTATCACTTCACCACTTGCCAGCGGTTTCAGGTATTTCATTTTCTGTTCCTCGTTACAGTATTTCTCCAGTCCGGCGCATACCAGCGAATTGTTTACCGACATTACTACGGCTGCAGAAGCATCAACTTTAGCAATTTCTTCCATGGCTAAAACGTAAGACACACTGTCCATCCCGGCACCGCCGTATTTGGGATCCACCATCATCCCCAGAAAGCCCAATTCTCCCATTTTCTTCACCTGTTCGTGAGGAAACTTCTGTTCATTATCTCTTTCTATTACGCCGGGCAAAAGTTCTGTGTTGGCAAAATCTCTTGCAGCCTGCTGAATCATTAACTGTTCTTCAGATAAATTAAAGTCCATAAAGTATATAAATTGTTTGCCTGTAAATCTACAATTTTTCTAAAAATTAAAAAAACTAAAATCCCGTGGTTTAAATTATTCATGAATAAAAGAGATTACAATTCTATATGCAGGGAATAATGTTTATTTTGTAGAAAACTTGTAACAATTAACAGAATATTGTCTGTTTGAAATAAAAATGATATTTTTACGATAATCAATATTATTTATCCGTAACATTACCAGAAATACTCATTAAACAAAAAAACTATGACAATAAAAAGGATTTTCGATTTTGCGCGCCATGCTTTGGAAAACTATCCTCAAGACGATATGTTTATCACAAAATACCATGGGGAATGGCAAAAAATTTCAACAAAAGAATTTGTTGACCAGGGAAATAAAATATCCCGCGGATTACTGAAACTGGGAATTAAACCAAGTGACAAAATCGCCCTCATTACGACAGCAACCCGTACAGAATGGGCAGTAATGGATTTCGGAATTTCTCAGATCGGGGCAGTCTCGGTGCCGGTTTACCCTACGATTTCGCCCGAAGATTACGATTTTATTTTTAATAATGCAGATGTACAGTACTGTTTTGTTTCAGACCGCGAACTGCTGGATAAAGTGAATAAAATTAAACCCAATGTGTCTTCATTGAAAGGTGTTTTTACATTTGATCAGCTAGATGGTGCAGCCAACTGGAATGAAATTTTGGATCTGGGCAGCGATGAAGCAACCCAAAGCGAGGTAGCTGATCTCAGCAACAGCATCAATACTGAAGATTTGGCAACGATTATCTATACGTCCGGAACTACCGGAAAACCAAAAGGCGTAATGCTTACCCACCACAATATTGTGGCGAATGTACTGGCTTCAGACCCCAGAATTCCACGGGTTAAAGGTCTTCAGAATACCGAGATCAGAATTTTAAGTTTCCTCCCGATCTGTCATATTTTCGAGAGAATGCTCTTCTATCTTTATCAGTATAACGGCTATTCTGTGTACTTTGCTGAAAGCATTGATAAAATGGGCGACAACATTAAAGAAGTGAAACCGCACATCATGTCTGTAGTACCAAGACTGATCGAGAAAGTTTACGACAAGATTTACGATAAAGGAACCAGCGCCGGCGGCCTGAAATCTAAAATCTTCCTTTGGGCTCTTGGAGTAAACAAGGCCAAGCAGAATATTGGTAAACCATCCGGATTAATGGAGATGATTGCGGATAAACTGGTATTCTCTAAATGGAGAGAAGGTTTGGGTGGAAACATCATCACGTTAGTCTCCGGTTCGGCAGCACTGCAGCCAAGACTTAACAAAATGTTCCAAAACGCCGGAATCCCCATTTTAGAAGGATATGGTTTAACTGAAACCTCCCCGGTAATTTCAGTAAACAGTTTCGGCAAAATTAAAATCGGAACCGTAGGTCATGTGCTTGAAAATCTTGATGTAAAAATTCAGGAAGACGGCGAAATTACCGTAAAAGGACCCTCTGTATTTAAAGGATATTTCAAGAATGAAGAAATGACCAAAGAAGTTTTCACAGAAGACGGCTATTTTAAAACCGGCGACATCGGACACATCGATGATGAAGGTTATCTGCATATCACCGACCGTAAAAAAGAAATGTTCAAAACTTCAGGCGGAAAATACATCGCGCCCCAGGTTATCGAAAACCAGGCAAAAGCCTCCAAATTTATTGAACAGATTATGGTGGTAGGTGATGGCGAGAAGATGCCTTGTGCATTAATTCAGCCCGATTTCAATTTCGTGCAGCACTGGGCAGAACGAAAAAACATCAACATCGGAAAAACTCCGGAAGAGATCGCCAACAGTCCTGAACTTAACGAAAGAATTGGTAAGGAAATCGACTATCTCAACACTAAATTAGGCAGCTGGGAACAAATTAAACGTTTCGAGCTCACCCCGGAAGTTTGGACGATCGATTCCGGCGTCCTAACACCAACGCTTAAACTGAAGCGTAAAGCGGTGAAAGAACGTTATATAAAACTCTACAATAAAATGTACGGCCACGAGGCCTAAACTTTAAAAGCACGGTTTGTATGGCCGTGCTTTTTTATTTTCCGTGAGCTCTCCTACCAAGATTGCAACTATTATTAAAGTATATCAAAGCGGAAAACTGCGCGATTTGTCGTTTCTTTCTCAAACAACTATTTTTGCAGCATTAATTTACCGATGAAAGCTGCCCTGAACTTGTTCAATTTTTCCCAGAAAATAAACTACCGCACCGAAATCCTGGCCGGACTTACCGTGGCAATGACCATGATTCCCGAGTCGCTTTCTTTCGCGATTCTCGCCGGATTGCCGCCACTGGTTGGGCTTTACGGCGCATTTATTATGGGACTTGTTACGGCAATATTCGGCGGAAGACCTGGACTGATTTCCGGCGGTGCAGGTGCTACCGTAATTGTACTGATCGCACTGATGAAGTCTCACGGTTTGGAATATGTCTTCGGAGCAATCGCCCTGGCGGGTATCATTCAGATTTTCGTAGGACTTTTAAAACTGGGTAAATTTATACGGCTGGTTCCGCAACCCGTGATGTTTGGTTTTGTAAATGGGCTGGCGATTGTCATTTTCATGTCTCAACTCGAACAGTTCAAAATAACCACCAACGGTCAGACCGAATGGCTCAGCGGCACGCCTTTTCTTATCATGGCAGGGCTGGTAGCGCTTGCGATCGGCATCGTCATTCTTTTGCCAAAATTCACGAAGAAAATTCCCGCTTCCCTGGCAGCGATTATGATCGTTTTCGCCATTGTGATGATCTTTGGAATCGAGACTAAAAAGGTGGAAGACATTGCTTCTGTAAGCGGAAGTTTACCGCCTTTTCATATTCCCAATATTCCGTTCGATCTGGAAACTTTAAAAGTTATTTTTCCATACGCATTGATTATGGGAGCTGTAGGTTTAACGGAAGGACTCTTAACCCTGAATCTGGTAGACGAAATTACCGGAACCAAAGGCAACAGCAACCGCGAATGTATCGCACAGGGCGGCGCCAATATCCTGAACGGATTTTTCTACGGAATGGGCGGCTGCCCTATGATTGCCCAAACGCTTGTAAATCTTTCTGCGGGTTCCCGCGCCAGACTTTCGGGGATTGTAGCAGCTTTAACCATCTTGGTCATCATTTTAGCGGGAGCGCCGGTAATTGGTAAATTACCAATGGCCGCCCTAACAGGCGTAATGATTATGGTCGCCATCGGTACGTTTGAATGGGCAAGTCTGAGGATTTTCAAACGCATGCCCAAATCGGATATTTTTGTGATGATTGTGGTGACTTTAATTACCATATTCCTTCATAATCTGGCATTGGCAGTTTTAATCGGAGTAATTATTTCTGCACTGGTTTTTGCCTGGGACAATGCCAAAAGGATCCGTGCCCGAAAACATACCGATGAAAATGGTGTGAAGCATTATGAAATTTACGGCCCTCTGTTTTTCGGTTCAGTTACCGGTTTCGCGGAAAAGTTTGATGTAGCAAACGATCCGCAGGAAATCATCATCGACTTCGCTGAAAGCCGTGTCGTGGATATGTCGGCTATCGAAGCGTTAAATGCGATCACCAGCCGTTATCACAAAGCCGGAAAAACAGTCCGTCTTCAACATTTAAGTCCGGATTGCCGCACGCTTCTGAAGAATGCTGAAGCCATTATTGAGGTAAATATTCTGGAGGATCCCATGTACCTTGTGACTGAAAAAGCTTAATTGCTGCCACCACAAACTGGAGTAATATCTGGAAAAGAACACTGTATAATTATTTCGTTGTCTGTCATTTATCGGCACAAAATTGGATGCCATGCTATCCATAAAAAACATTTGTATTTTTAATGGCTGCTTTACGTTTCTATTCTGATAAAATCCTGGAATCATGGACAATCCACTTCAAAACGACGGCTATAATTTTAACCGTTTACCGTTAAACTCCAGAAAAACATTACGCAGATTTTTTTCTGAAAACCTTAAAGAACTGTATTTCTCGGAAAATATTATTTCTAATGAATATGGTAAAATCAGCCATAAAATCAAATCAAAGAAGCTGGAATTTATCTTAAAGAATCATTTCATGATACATCTAAAGCATAAAGAGCGGCTGGAAAAAATTTTTCAAATGCAGAATGAATCTCTTAAATCGAAAGAATGTGCAGCCATTATTGCTTTGCTGAATGAGGCAAATCAACATTTTACCATATTTTCACATGATATTGTAAACTGGGAAATTGCCCTCATCCTTACTTCCCGTAAACTCGCCCATTACAAAATAGCCGCCTATGGATCTGCTGCCCACCTGGCAATAAATCTGAATGATCATGCTGCTGCCACACTCCTTGCAATAGATGTTCAGGAAGAAGAAGAATTTATTGAACGGTACTTGAATGATATTACCTACGAATTCCTGAAGCCTTACCGGCCGTAAAAAACATTAGTTTAACTCACCGTAAATCCGCATCCGTTTTTCCAAAAATACTTGAAAAAAGCAGGTGTTATTTCTCCCGTTCTTTTAAAATCGACTCAATTTCTGCTAAAGAAAACCCTTTCGCTTTCAACAGAATTAAATAATGATACAATAAATCCGCTGCTTCGTTTTTAAAAAGTTCTGCATTGTCGTCTTTTGCTTCTATCACAAGTTCCACGGCCTCCTCGCCTACTTTCTGGGCGATTTTATTAATTCCTCTTTTGTACAGTTGATTGGTGTAGGAATTTTCCACATCCTGATCAATTCTTTGATGAATGGTTTGCTCCAGCTGATACAAAAATCCTTTTGCAGTTTCTGTACGGAAACAGGAAACCGTTCCTTTATGACAGGTCGGCCCTTCCGCTTGCGCGAGAATGAGTAAAGTGTCGTCATCACAATCGAGCCTGATGTCTTTCACCCAAAGAAAGTTTCCGGAAGTTTCGCCTTTTGTCCAGAGGCGGTTTTTGCTTCGGCTGAAGAAAGTTACTTTCTGCTCTATCACAGTTTTTTCGAACGCTTCTTCGTTCATATATCCCAGCATCAGCACTTGCAGGCTCACCTCATCCTGAATAATTACGGGAATCAGGCCATTTGATTTATTAAAATTGGGTTTCATATTCTTACAGGGATATTTTGAGTTTGTAAATACTTTTTAAGTTGAGGAATCGGGATTTGTCCGAAATGAAAAACACTTGCAGCCAAAGCCGCCGTGACATTCGTTCTGTTGAAAACCTCCGCAAAATGTTCCATCGTTCCCGCTCCTCCTGATGCAATCACCGGAATGGTAACTGCTTCAGAGACTGCTTTGCTGATGTCTATGGCGAAACCGTTCTTTGTACCGTCGTTATTCATCGAAGTCAGGAGGATTTCACCGGCTCCAAGTTCGGCGCCTTTTTTTGCCCAATCAACGGTTTTTAATTCTGTAGAAACTGTCCCGCCACTGCGGAAAACCTTCCACTCATCATTCACAAATTTTGTATCGACCGCCAAAACGACGCACTGGTTTCCAAATTCACGCGCGATCTCGGTAATCAGTTCTGGTCTTAGGATTGCTGCAGAATTCAAACTGATTTTATCCGCACCGGAATCTATTATTTTTTTTGCATCTTCTAAAGTATTAATGCCGCCTCCGACTGTAAACGGAATATTGATTTCCGAAGCGATTCGGGTTACAAGTTCCGTGAGTGTTTTCCGGTTTTCGAGCGTTGCTGTGATATCAAGAAAAACCAGTTCATCTGCGCCTTCGTCAACATATCTTTTGGCAAGCTCCAATGGATCGCCGGCATCCTGAATATCAACAAAATTGATTCCTTTTACCGTTCTTCCGTTTTTAATGTCTAAACACGGGATGATTCTTTTCTTCAGCATAATTCGGATAATTCTTTGAGGTTAATGGTGCCTTCATAAATGGCTTTGCCGATAATCGCGCCTTCGCAGCCAATATTTTTCAACTTCTGAACATCTTTTATTGTGGTGATTCCGCCACTTGCAATGAGACTGATGGTGGTGTCTGTCAAAATCTCTTCATACAGTTCAAAAGCCGGTCCCGAAAGCATTCCGTCCTTATCGATATCGGTCACGATACTGTATTTTGCACCTTTGTTCTCGTAGTCTTTAATAAAAAAAATCACATCAAGATTACTGTTTTCGAGCCAGCCATTGGTGGCAATCCTCCTGTTTTTACAGTCGGCGCCTAGAATAATTTTCTCAGCCCCGTATTTCATGAGCCATTCCAACATCAAATCCTGATTTTGGGCGGCAATACTTCCCACAGTAATCTGTTTTGCACCACATTCAAAAGCAGTTTTAATATCGTTTTCGGATTTAATACCACCGCCGAAATCCACATTCAAATTCGTTTGGGAAGCCAAAACTTCCAATATTTTATAATTGACAATCTGTTTGGCTTTTGCACCATCAAGGTCCACAACATGTAGATATTGGATGCCTGCATCTTCAAATATTTTAGCCATATCCAGCGGGTTTTCACTGTATATTTTTTGGGTGGAGTAATCGCCTTTGGTTAATCTCACACATTTTCCACCGATGATGTCGATGGCCGGTATAATTCTCATAAGTTTAAAAAGTTTTTTAAAATCTGTATTCCTGTTGGCGCAGATTTTTCGGGGTGAAACTGGGTAGCGTAGAAGTTATCTTTCTGTAAAGCCACGCTGAAAGGCAAAATATAATCAGTTACCGCCACGGTTTCATCACTGATTTCTGCGTAATAGCTGTGAACAAAATAGCAGTTCTCTTCGGGTTTTACGTTTTCAAAAAGTTTTCCTTTCACGGAGGTAAAATTATTCCAACCGGTATGAGGAACAAGATCTTTAGGCGGAAACTTTTTTACTTTTGTTTTAAAGATTCCTAAAGTTTCAGTTTCACCTTCTTCCGAAGACTCACAAAGCAGCTGCATGCCGAGACATATACCGAGAACCGGCTGTTTCAGGGATTTAATTACTTTATCGAGTCTCTTTTCTTTCAGATAATTCATGGCAGAAGCTGCTTCTCCAACTCCCGGAAGAATTACTTTTTCAGCACTTTTCAGTACTTCCGGGTCATCCGTAATAACTGTTTCGTAGCCGAGCCGCTTTACCGCATTTTCCACGGAAAGCGCGTTTCCTGCATTGTATTTCAATATTGCGATCATAAAATTCCTTTGGTGCTTGGGATGTTATAGTTTTCGGTTTTGCTCACCGCCATTTTCACTGCTTTTGCAAAAGCTTTGAAGATTGCCTCGATTTTGTGGTGTTCATTGTCGCCTTCAGCTTTAATATTGAGGTTACATCTTGCCTGATCGCTGAACGATTTAAAGAAATGGAAAAACAGTTCGGTGGGAACATCTCCGATTTTCTCTCTTTTGAATTCCGCTTCCCAAACCAGCCAGGGTCTTCCACCAAAATCCACGGCAACCTGAGCCAGGCAGTCATCCATCGGCAATAAAAATCCGTACCGCGAAATCGCTTTCTTGTTTCCGAGCGCCTGTAGAAAAGCGTCGCCCAAAGCGATCGCAGTGTCTTCAACCGTGTGATGTTCATCAATTTCGAGGTCGCCTTTTACCTGAACTTTCAGATCGAGGTTGCCGTGTCTGGAAATCTGCTGCAGCATGTGATCGAAAAAAGGTAAACCCGTATTAATTTCTGAAACGCCGCTACCATCGAGATTCACTTCAATATTGATGGAAGTTTCCAGGGTTTCCCTTTTCACTTTTCCGATTCTTGGGACCGATTTCAAATACTGATAAATTTCGTTCCAGTCTTGGGTGACAAAAGTTGCCAGCGTATTTTCTTCTTCACCGATGAATATGGATTTTGAGCCTAAATTTTCCGCAAGTTTGATATCGGTTTTCCGGTCACCAATGACGAAGGAATTTTCAAGATCGTAATTTCCGTAAATAAATTTGCTGAGCATTGCGGTTCCGGGTTTTCTGGTGGGTTTATTTTCGTGCTCAAAAGACGGATCAATAAAGATTTCTGCAAAATTTACGCCCTCATTTTTTAAAGTATTGATGATGAAATTGTGCACCGGCCAGAAAGTGTCTTCCGGAAAAGAATCTGTTCCCAAACCGTCCTGATTGCTTACCATCACCAATTCATAATTGAGTTCTCTGGCAATTTTTGAAAGACTGCTGAAGACATTAGGAAGAAATTCGAGTTTTTCGAAACTGTCGATCTGAAAATCTTCAGGTTCACGGATGATGGTTCCGTCGCGGTCTATAAATAAAACTTTCTTAGTCATTGCTGAATTCTTTTAATGCATTTAATAATTCTTGATTTTCCTCCGCCGTTCCTACAGAAATACGCATACAGTTTTTGATGACAGAATTGCGGTTTCTGATGATAATTTTTCTTTCAATAAGCTTTTCATAGAGTTCATCAGCATTTTCTACTTCTACCAGAAGAAAATTGGCATCGGAAGGATAAATTTTTCTGATGATTTTTAAACCGGAAAGATTTTGAATGAGCTGTTTTTTTTCAATTAAAATATTCTTTACTTTCTGATTAAATTCCGATTCTTTACCTAAAATTTCCAGGGCTGTATGCTGATTGACTGTGCTGATGTTGTAAGGTGCTTTCACGCGGTTGAAATAGGAAAGAATTTCTTCATTCATGTAACCGATTCCGAGACGGATTCCGGCTAATCCCCACGCTTTGCTTAAGGTTTGAATCACGATTAAATTGGGATATTTGTTGATTTTCTGAATGAAAGAAGGCTGATCGCAGAAATCAATATACGCTTCATCGATGAGTACGATTCCGTTAAAGTTTTTAAGGATAAACTCAATGTCTTCAGTCCGCAATAAATTTCCGGTAGGATTATTGGGCGAACAGATAAAAATCAGTTTTAGGTTTGGATCCGAAAAATAAGGCTGTAAAAGATTTCTGTCCATCTGAAAATCCTCATCCAAAGGAAGTTTAATGAGTTCCACATTGTTGATATTTGCCGAAACTTCATACATTCCATACGTCGGAACAAAAGTCAGCGCTTTGTCCTTACCCGGTTCACAGAAAATTCTGAATGCCAGATCGATTGCCTCGTCACTTCCGTTCCCGATAAAAATCTGCTTAGTCGAAATGTTTTTGAGTTCCGCCAATTTTTCTTTTAAAGCCGGCTGATAAGGATCGGGATAACGGTTGTAGATCCCGAACGGGTTTTCGTTGGCATCCAGAAAAGTGCCTTCTTTTCCCGAATATTCATCTCTCGCGCTGGAGTACGGAGCCAAAGCCTGAATGTTTTTTCTGACGAGCGCCTGAATTTTATTTTTCATCCTGTATTTTTTTTAGTCTTATGGAAACTGCGTTTTTGTGTGCCAAAAGCTGTTCTGCTTCTGCCATCACCTCAAGTGATCTGCCAATCTTCTGCAACCCCGATTTACTGATATTCTGGAAAGTAATTTTTTTCACGAAACTGTCTAAAGAAACGCCGCTGTAATTTCTGGCATAGCCGTTTGTAGGAAGGGTGTGATTGGTTCCGCTCGCATAATCGCCTGCACTTTCGCAGGAATAATTTCCGAGAAAAACCGAACCGGCATTCTGAATTTGGTCAGCAAATTCTTCAGCCTTTTCAATGGCAAGGATTAAATGTTCCGGCGCATATAGATTACTGAAATCTATACATTCGGTGATGGAATTTAACACCACAGAAAAACTGTTTTCGAGTGCTTTTTCAGCAACAGATGCTCTGGGCAAAACGCTCAGCTGCTCATTCAAAGCAATTTTCACGTTCTCTACCAGTTCCACAGAATCTGAAACCAAAACAACCTGACTGTCTGGTCCGTGTTCTGCCTGAGAAAGCAAATCTGAAGCTACGAAATCAGCATCAGCAGTGGAATCTGCAATTACCAGAACTTCACTGGGTCCGGCGGGAAGATCAATCGCGATGCCGTTTTTCTGAACCAATTCTTTGGCTTTGGTAACATACTGATTTCCGGGCCCGAAAATTTTGTCAACTTTAGGAACTGTTTTTGTACCGAAAGCCAAAGCTGCAACCGCCTGCGCACCACCTACTTTATAAATTTCGTTAATGCCAAGAAAAGAAGCGGTATACAAAACTGCAGGATTAATGTTGCCGTTTTTGTCGGGAGGAGTACACAATACAATTTTCCCGCATCCGGCAATCATGGCGGGAATTCCCAACATTAAAACCGTTGAAAACAAAGGTGCAGAACCCCCGGGAATGTACAGACCGACCTTTTCAATGGCAACACTTTTTCTCCAGCATTTTATTCCAGGCATGGTTTCCACGGCTGGTTCTTTCATTTGCTGAGCGGAGTGAAAAATACGGATATTGCCGGCCGCTACCGCAATAGCTTCTTTCAGATCGTCAGAAACTTCGGACCATGCTTTTTCAATCTCCATCGCGGAAACTTTTATATTTTCTACCTCTACTTTATCTAAAGCCAAAGTCAGTTTTTTCAATGCCTTATCGCCTTCCAGACGTACTTCCTCTAAAACAGCAGCAACTTTTTCCTCCAGGTCTTCGGCAGGAAAAGAAGGCCGTTCACAGTATTCAGCCCAATCGGTATATGGTGGATTAATAATGGTTTTCATTGGATTAAATTTACGTATTTTAAAGAATCATTTTTTCAATTGGGACTACCAGAATTCCTTCGGCACCAGCTTCTTTGAGTTCGTCGATAATATCCCAGAACTTCTCTTCACTGATGACGGAATGCAGGCTGCTCCACCCTTCTTTTGCCAATGGAAGTATCGTGGGGCTGTTCATTCCCGGAAGAATCCCGATAATTTTTTCGAGCTGATTATTCGGCGTATTGAGAAGAATATATTTGTTTTCTCTGGCCTTTTGAACGGAACGGATCCGGAAAAGTAATTTATTTAAAACAGACTGAACTTCTTCATCCAGATTTTGATTCGATACCAAAACCGCCTGGCTTTTAAGAACGGTTTCCACTTCTTTCAATCCATTGGAAAGCAAAGTAGATCCACTGCTTACAATATCGCAGATTCCGTCGGCCAAACCAATTCCCGGCGCAATTTCTACACTTCCGGAAATTACTTCTACCGTTGCGTTAATGCCATTTTCTCGGAAATAATTTCCCAGAATATTCGGATAAGAAGTGGCTACTTTTTTATTATTAAAGAATGTCAGCCCTTCATAATCAGTTTCCTTTGGAACCGCTAAACTTAAACGGCAGGCCGAAAAATTCAGTTTTTCAACGATGGTGATTTTTTTTTCGCTTTCGAGAAACACATTTTCACCAATAATGCCGATGTGGGCGACATTCTGCTCCACGTACTGCGGAATATCATCATCGCGTAGAAACAGAATTTCCACAGGAAAATTACTGGATTCGGTGATGAGTTTTCCGCCTCCGTTGGGAAATTTAAGACCGCATTCTTCTAAAAGCGCAATCGATTTTTCACTGAGCCGGCCACTTTTCTGGATGGCAATTTTGAGTTTACTCATATAATTTGTTTTAAAAATGCATGAGTAAATCGAAGGGAAAAAAAAGAACTTGAAAAAAGAAAATCCCGACTGATTTACTCAGGCGGGATTAAATATTGGTGATCTACAACATATCATAATCAGCTCGCGAGAGTGCAAGTATGAAAATGATGATGATGTAACTGATTGAACATTCTGTTTGTTTTGTGAGGACAAATGTAGGAACTATTTTTTATTTACTCCGTAAAAAAATAAAAAATATTTGAATTTAAAATATATCCGGTTACAAACGGATAATTCTTTATATTTGATTATCAAAACTTTAAGTATGGAAAACTGTCTGGAATGTGGCGATAAAATTATCGGAAGAAGCGACAAGAAATTCTGCAACGATGGCTGCAGAAATGCCTTCAACAACAAACACAATAAAGATTCGACAAACCTGATGCGCAACATCAACAACAAACTGCGCAAAAACCACCGCATCCTTAGCGAACAGAAATTTATTGAAGGCAAGGCAAAAACAACGCGCAACAAACTCACTTCTGAAGGCTTCGATTTCGACTATTTTACGAGTCTGAAAATCTACAAAAACGGTGCAGAATACCGATTCTTGTACGACATTGGATATAAGCTTTTAGAAGAAGACTGGATTTTGCTCGTGAGGAAGGAATAAGTTATATTTGAGCATAATTTATTTGATGAAAAAAACACTACTTCTTGCCTTTTTCTTTTCGCTTTCCGCTTCACTTTTCAGTCAAAAAATCCAAACTGGTTCGAATGCTTTTTTCTACGAGAACAAAGGTCAAATTGTCAATCAAGATGGCAAAGAAAATTCCGCTGTAAGATATCTGTTCCATTCCAATGGCTTAAATGTTCAGATTAAAAAAGAAGGTTTTTCTTATGATGTTTACGAAACAAAAAGGACTTTAAAAAAGGGTTCTGAAAACCTCGAACAAAACATGGCAATAAAAAAGCGTCCCGACTACGATATCGAACACCAGTTTCACCGTGTAGATATTGACTTCGTGGGCGCCAATAAAAATCCTGAAATTATCGCAGAAGGAAAATCCACGGATTATGATAATTATTACAATCTTCCTGGCCGGCCGACTGGGGTGGAAAACGTATACCGTTTCGAAAAAATCATCTATAAAGACTTATATTCCAATATTGATTTGGTTTTCTTCAAGCCGCTGGACACGTTAAAACCGGTGGAATATAATTTCGTTGTTAATCCAGGTGGAAGAATTTCCGATATCAGACTGAAGTTTAAAGGTGCTGAAACGCATTTAAAAGCCGGAAAGATATCAATGGCACTGCGGTTCGGAGAAATGCAGGAAAATATCCCACATTCCTGGACTGAAAAAAACAATAAAAAAGAAGACCTTACTGTAGAATATACAGATTTGGGCAATAATACATATGGTTTCAGAACTTCACATGACACCTTTGATAAAATCGTGGTAATCGATCCGGTTCCAACTCGTATCTGGGGAAGCTATTTTGGTGGAAATGGGGAAGAATTTGGTTGGATAAAACCTGATAAAAACAACGATGTATATCTTTCCGGATATACTACCAGCACCAACAATGTTGCTACAACCGGCAGCTATCAGAGTAACCTGGTAGGAGGAGCTGACGCTTTTATCAACAAAATAACTAAAGACGGTCAGCGTTTATGGGGAACTTATTATGGAAATTTATATTTTGATGTGGTTGGAAACATTGACACTGATGACCAATTAAATGTTTACGCTGCAATTCTATCTGAGAAACCGAATCCAGCTTATCCAGGTAATCATTATTATTTTTATCCAAAAATAATCTTGCTCAAATTGAAGTCTGATGGAAGTTTAATTATTAAAAATGAAATTGGCAAGGAAACGGGGAATCCATCATATAGTGGCTATAGTGACGAATCAGAAATTACCGACGTTAAACTACACAATAATAAATTATATGTAATAGGTCATACCCGAATTAGAGGATTTGGAACGTCGGGAACATTCCAGGAAAATTTGACTTCGGGAGAATCAGGATTTTTGGCTAAGTTCGACCCAGTAACAGCAAATTTAGATTATTTCACTTACGTCGGAGATAATAGTTATACGCAATTATATAGCATTTTTAATATGGACTCCTCCGGCATTGAAATTCTAGGTACAACCCGAATGACTAAATTCCCGATGATTGATGCATTTCAGCCCGTTAATAATGCAGGCTCGATAGGAAACAATGGTCTGTATCTCAAATTTTCCGAACAGGGAAATCTTGTGAAATCAAGCTACATCGGAGGAATAGAATTTTATTATTTCCTGACTGCACAAAGGTTTGGCAACGAAATTATGATAGGTGGCCGCATGAGTAACCAGCGCAAATTTTGCTATTACCTTGTTGACACATCATTGAATATTGTGAAAGAGTATAAAGAAGTAGATGTTTGGAATAATGACGGCATTATTTATATCGACAGGCACCGAAATATTTTTACGTCTGGGCGTGCTGACAGAGGGGAGCCATGGGTTAGTCAGGTAGCAACACCTGATGCATTCCTATCGACAATCGGACAATTCAGTTCAGCTTATTATACTAAATATGACTTAAACTTTAACAGAATTTGGTCTACTTTTTATCAGGGTAACGGTGGCAGTCAGTTGGGAATGATGATAAAAGATAATACGGATAATCTTTATGTGTGGGGAATGTCTTCAGGAAATACCAGTGGAATTGCAACTCCCGGAACCTTTCAACAGACTACCGACACGCGCTCCAACGACATGTATATCGCAAAGTTTGCCGATTGTAAATCAAATGTAAACGTGTCATTTACCCCTACCTGTATTGGCCAGAACCTGCAGCTCAGTGCTTCAGGAGGATCAACTTATGAGTGGTTCGGACCGAATAATTATCATTCAACCCTTCAAAACCCCGTAATCAACAATGCTCAAGCCATCAACTCCGGAGAATATTTTGTAAGAATAACTGGCGGGCAATCCTGTGGAGGGATTTTTTCAATAAATGTCAATATAGGAAGCCCCACCGGACCTGTTTTAGACATCGCTGTTTTACCAAGCCTCACCGGCATCTGTAGTGTTACAGTAACTACAAAACCTACAGCAACCACCGGTTGTGGCACCCAAATTATTGGTACTACGGTCGATCCGCTTACTTACACGGTACCCGGAAGTTATATAATTCACTGGACCTTCGATGATGGACAAGGCAATATTTTAACTCAAAATCAAAATATTTTAGTGACCGGCGTTGCAAAGCCGGTAGCCACCACGCCGCAAAGCTTCTGCAAGATCAGTTCACCTACAATTTCCAATCTCCAGATTACTGGTACATCTGTTAAGTGGTATGATGCAGCCGGAAATTCTTTAAGTCCCACCACAGTTCTAACGGACGGTAATAAATATTATGCAACCCAGACACTGAACGGCTGCGAAAGTGCCAAAGCTGAAATTTTGGCAACGCTTAACGATCCCGCGGCGCCAACTGGAAACAGTCAGCAGGATTTCTGTTCCGCCCAGAATCCTACGATTTCAAATCTTTTTGTCACCGGTCAGCATGTGATTTGGTACGATGCAGCAGGCTCTGTGCTGGCAGCTTCTACTCCACTTTCCGACGGTCAAAATTATTATGCAACTCAAACTGTAAGCGGCTGTGAAAGTACCCAGAAATTGGCGGTCAAAGTTTCTGTAGCCAACGGCGGAATTCCGGCAAACGATTATTCAACAGCTTTCTGTAATGATACTACGGCCAACACCAAAACAATAGATCTTAATGATTATAGAACTAATTTGATTTCCAATACTGCAGGTTTAATTTTTGAATTCTTTGATTCGGCGAATCAATTGATTACCAATCCGGCAAACCAAAAACTGAATATCGGTCTCAATGCATTTAATGTAAAAATTTCGAATTCGCTTGGCTGTTTTGTCTATGTAAAACTGAATCTAACCTTACATCCGAAACCATTACTGAATCTTCCTGTGAGTGCTGAATTTTGCGCCGGACAATCGGTATCTCTGGATGCGGGAAGTGGTTTTTCAAGTTATGAATGGTCCAAAGATGGTTCTGCAACAATAATTTCTTCGAACCAAATACTAAATATCACGACAGCCGGAACGTATAACTTAAAGGTGAAAAACAGTTTCGGCTGTGAAAACTCTGCATCGGTAACGGTCACCCAGTCCTACCCCGGAACCATCAGCGGAGTACAGATCGTAAACAACAATGCAACGGTAATTATGTCGAATTCAGGAGATTTTTTGTATTCTTTAAACAACGCTGTTTGGCAGAATTCTAACACATTCACCAATCTTTCCAATGGAAACCACACTGCATATGTGAAAACCCAGGGTGGCTGTATTATTGGAATGATGAATTTTACAATATTTAATGTGTCAAACAGTTTTACGCCAAATGCGGACGGCATCAATGATACCTGGAAATTAGACGGGATGGAAAATTATCCAAATTCGGACATTCAGGTTTTCGACCGAAACGGAAAAGCAGTATTATCAAAAGTAACAAACGGCAGTTTTGAATGGGACGGAAAATTCGATTCGCGTGCGCTGCCTACCGGAAATTACTGGTACATCATCAAAGTTTCCGATGGCAGAATACTGAGTGGCTGGTTATTTATTAAAAACAGAAATTAAAAAGAGAAATCGGCTTTGTCTTTTTATGAGAAATCCTTATTTTTGCACCGCGTTCGGGATGTAGCGCAGCCTGGTAGCGTACTTGCATGGGGTGCAAGGGGTCGCTGGTTCGAATCCAGTCATCCCGACAAAAAAAAGAGCAGTTTTTACTGCTCTTTTTTTTGATTAATTGAAATTGAAGTGATTTTAATTAAGATCTTCAACCAGTCTTATTTTATCTTCTAAAATTTCAATTTTTTTATCCCGGTATAATCCGCCGATGGCTTTCTTGAAATTCTTTTTGCTCATCTGAAGTTCCTGCTTTATTTCTTCAGGTTCGGATTTGTCGGAAAGATAGAGCAAACCGTAATTATCTTTGAGTTTATCCAAAATAATCTGCTGAAATTCGTCATTGTTTTCGTAACCTTCCGGTTGCAGAGAAACATCAATTTTGCCGTCCTCGCGAACAGATTTTATATAACCGACCTCTTCTGAAAGCGGAAAGAGTTTTTTATAAACATCGGAGGTGTAAATAAGTCCGATGTATTTTTTATTCACAATAACATTCCAGCCCAGTTCGCCTTCGCCCATCAAAATCAGGTTAACCTTATCGCCCTTTCTGAAAGGCAGATCTTCGTATTGCGGATTTCTCTTGAACCGTGTTGTACCGGTGATTAATCCTAAAAATTCATCAATATAAACATGCACCAGATATCTTTTGCCTTCGACGATTTTCTGTTTCTGCTGTTTGTACGGAACGAATAAATCTTTGATGATTCCCCAATCCATAAAAGCGCCGCTGGGCAGGCTCTGTACGCAGGTCATTACGGCAAACTCTCCTACTTCGGCGTTTGGTTTTTCGGTGGTTGCCTTCAGTCTGTCATCATCCTGATAAACGAAAACCTCCATTTCATCGCCAATTTCGGCATCTTCGGAAGCGAAAATTTTAGGAAGAAACGCTCTTTCTCCGTTTTCATCTTCCAGAAATAATCCAGAATAGTTTTTTTCTGCGATTTTTAATAATTGAGTTGTGCCGGGATTCATAAAATGAGTACTAGTAAATAATAATTGATTGCAAAGGTAAGAAAAGTAAAGGAACAGAAATTGCAGAATTTTGGCATGCCCTCTTCAGTCATCAGAAAATATTTTTACAGACCGGAATTTGAAATTCTGACAATTATTTACGTGTCAGGCGCGGTTTACGATTATTTTGACGTTCCAGAGGAGGTTTTTGATGATTTCCGGGCGGCATTTTCTAAGGGAACTTACCTCAATAAAAAGATA
>JAHRWY010000119.1:0-5218 GCA_019104935.1 Kaistella sp. | reverse complement strand
TTCCAGAATTTCTGAACACCGTCTTTTCCTTTCGCCATGAAAGCGTAAACTGTAAAAAACAGGAGAAAGTAAACCGTTCCGGCAATGTAATAAAGTCCGAGCGGCTTCGCATAAAATCCGAAAAGCTGAGGCCCGACGGTCGCAACCTGATATGCGAAATACGCTCCCAAACCAATGGGAGCGGCTTTCATGACGATAAGCAGCAGTTCTTTCATGACCTCGTAGCCTGACGCAAGAAATTGCCGGAACGGTGCCCCGGAATCACCTGTTTTTCTCACTGCAGTTCCCGTAAGAAAAGCAAATATTAACAAAGCCAACATGTTTTTTCGGGGAAAAAGTTCGGTGAATTCACCCACAGTAAAAAAGCTTACAATCCGGTCACCCCACGAAGTTTCGGCTCCGGTATCGATTGTTTCACCAGAGGTGGAAGGCAAAGCTTCTGTCGGAAAAAAATAAACTGCCGCAATGGTAAACAAAGCAGCAATAATGATGAAGAGCAGAAATGTAAAAATCATAGAGAAAATTATTTTCCCGAATTTCGACTGCTGCTCTAGCGACGCGATTGAATTGGAAACTGCAAAAAATACCAGCGGTACCACGCTCACAAAAAGTAAATTCAGGAAAATATCACCCAGAGGTTTCAGGTAAATGACCGCAGCCGGAAAAAAAATGCCGATAAAACTGCCTGCAATAATACCTGTCAGAAGCAGAAGAATTCCCGAGTAGTTCTTTAGAACGTCTTTCATATTTTAAAATTTAATCAAAGATATTGGTAAATTTCTTTTCTCGGGAAATTAAACAGTCCATTCATCATTGATGAGGGCTACAAGGTAATATTTACCCTGAAATTCCTCAAAAACAAAACGCAGAGAATTCCAGTCCATGCCGCTGTATTTCTCAGATCCGGGAATGTAATTTTCAGTGAAATCAGCGTTAGGATAAATCTTTGTCAAGTTGTTGAGAGAATTTCCTTTTCCCTTAAATTCATTCAAATAAAATTGAGCTTGCGTGAAATCTCTTTTAAAAACCCATTGTTGTAAATAATTTTGCAGGGAAACCACAAGCAGATCGCCTGTTCCGTCTTTTTCTCCCCAGGTAAATTTCGTAGGCATTGAAATATATCTGTTGAAATCTTCCCGGGAAAAATGTTTGTCTTTTTCAGGCTGCACATAAGCGTACATCGAAAAACGTATGCCTTTATGTGGATGTATGAACTCCGAAAAACGTGCGTAATCGTTTGATTTTAAAGAAGAAATAATTTCGGTGTTGAGGTTTTTCAATATCTCTTTTTTCGTCTGTTTTATGGGTTCTCGAACGGATTTTATAGAATCAGTTACCGGAACATCTGCCGAATTATTCTGTGCAGGTTCTGAGTTTGGTTTTTCTTTGGTACAGCTGGCCAATAATGTGATCAGCATGGTGTAAATAAGTTTTTTCAAAGCGGTGAGTTTAGAGTTAAATTTATGCCAAGCAGATAATTTCTGCCCGCCGCAGGGTTATAAAACCGGTTGCCAAAAGCGTTCGTGTCGTAGCCCAAACTGTACGGTGTGTTATAAATATTCTGAATGCTCAGGCGTAAACTTCCATTGAAAATTCTTGATTTCAAAGGATAGCTGGCAGAAATATTGCCGATAAAAGAAGGTTCTGCAAAGACAGAATTGGCATCGTTCAGTGGAATTTTCGAGGTGTAAAAATGTGCGATATCTATTTTTAAACCCTGCAACAGTTCAATATTCATCAGATTTTGTAAAGAAGTGGAGGGAACGCCGGTGAGTTGATTACCTGAAAAATCAGCGTTGTTTTTGATGTAATTTTTAAATCTGAAATCATAAAGATTACCTGCAAGATAGAACTTTATGCTGTTCAGTAATTTGGTGTTGATGTGAATTTTTCGGCTTTCTGCAACAAATTCAATTCCTTTCTGAACCGTTTCTCCGGCATTCACAAAATATTCCTGACCGTTGTCGTTTTCCCTCCTTACAATCGCGTCTTTAAGCCTGAAATCGAAAAAACTCAGTTCAGTAAACAGTAAATTTCCCCACTGTTTTCTGATGCCGATTTCTTTATTCCACCCAAATTCCGGATTCAGACTGCGGTTGATTTCCTGCGCTGAAGAGCGGAGTTCTTCGGTTGTAGGAGCAGAATTTCCCTTGCCAATTTTTCCGCGGGCAGAAAAACCATTTCCCAACAGATATGAAATCCCCAAATTCGGCAGAAATTCATTTTTAAATTTTCTGTTGCCTGATGTTTGTTTCGGAAAAATGCTTTCCCAACTGTAGTTCATTAAGTTTAGGCTTCCGGCAAGGTCAATCGTCATTTTTTCACCGAAGACAGCTTTTTGGGAAAGGAAAACAAAACCGCTGTTGGCAGATATATTATCAAAATTCTGCGGATTCGTCGGAAGTCCAAGCCTGTTATCGAAATTTCTGATGATTGCTTTTGCGGCCGCACCTTCAAAACCCAGACGTGTTTCATAAACGGAATTCAGCGATTTTTCAGCGAAATTTAAATGGGTACGAACGGTAAAATTGTTTTCAAATCTTTTTTCGAAATTGGTGATAAAAGGGTTCCGGAAATCACTATAATTTCCCTGTACCACAATAAAATGACTGAAATTTTCAGTAAAACTGATAAGATTAGACAGTCCGGCGAAAATCATTTTGTTATAAATACCGGCCTGCTGTTCCGCGGCTCCCGGAAGTGTGGCAGTTTTTGGCCGGGCCTGCCTGGGATTTTCCTGCATTTGGGCAAGCGTTAATCCACCGGGAGTTTCGTAATGAAGCTTGGATAGAAGGAGCAGCACGTGGAACTGGTTGTTTTGGCCATAGCGATACCGGTCGTTCAGAAACATGAATTTTCTTTGCAATGCAGCGTGGTCACGGTAAGAATCTGTGGTTTCGTAACTGGTATAGACTTGGAGAAAATGATTTTTAAACTGCTCAGCGAAGTGAATTTTTCCTTTATAATGACTGAAGCTTCCGCCTGAAATGCCAAAACTTTTTTCTTCTGAATTTTTTGTTTGAAGCAAAGCTGTTCCGCCTGTTATCGCTCCGAAATCTCCACTTTCAGGACCTTTGTAAATTTCAATTGATTGAAGGATTTCCGGATCCAGAATATTCAGATACGTATTTCCCGCAGCGTCTGTGAGGGAGAAATCATCAAGATAAATTTTCACATTTCTTACCCCGAACGGAGACCTCAGTGTGCTTCCCCGAATCGAAAAACGGTAGCTTCCGGGGGATCGTTCTTCCATTTTACTTCCCGGCAAGAGATTTAATGATTCCAAAAGGCGGCCGGGTGCGTTCTGTAAAAGAAAATTTGGATGCGCTACAGATACCGATTTGGTAGCCGTGATGAGTTTCGCCGGTTTACGGTATGCATCAAGCTGAACTTCAGAAATAAGCATTGCAGAATCCTGCACCTGTGAGAAAACAGGTACAAAAAAAATCAGGAAAAAGAATGGCAAGCCTTTGAAAAGCAATGAGATAATTTTTGAGCTAAAATAAAACATTCACTTTAAAGTTTAACAGTTCTTTAAATTAAGATTGCAGCAAAATTTCCTAAATTTGAATAAATCAATGATACTATGGCTTATATAGATTATTATAAGATTTTGGGAATCGATAAAAACGCGTCGGCCGAAGATATTAAAAAAGCTTACCGCAAACTTGCCAGAAAATACCATCCCGACGTGAATCCCGGCGATAAGGAAGCTGAACGTAAATTCAAGGAAATCAATGAAGCCAATGAAGTACTGAGTCATCCGGAAAACCGCGAAAAATATGACAAATACGGTGAACACTGGAAACATGGCGAAGAATATGAAAAGGCCAGACAGCAACAACAGCATTCGAAACAGAGTGCGAGTTATGGTGGATTTTCAGATGCAGATTTCGGTGAAGGGGAGGATTTTTCAGATTTTTTCCAAAGCATGTTTGGTGGAGGCGCAGGTAGCGGTTTTGGAAGAAGTTCGCGGGGAAGTACATCCGGAAAATTCCGCGGTCAGGACATCTCTGCAGAACTGAATCTTCACCTCCGCGACGCGGCTACCACTCATCAGCAAACTTTTGAGATTAATGGTAAGAAAGTACGCATTACGATTCCGGCCGGAATTGCCGACGGACAGAAAATTAAACTCAAAGGTCACGGAAGCCCCGGTTATAACGGCGGCCCGAACGGAGACCTGTATATTACCTTCAATATTGCAGAAGACCCTCATTTTAAAAGAAACTGCGAACACCTAAGTGCTGAGGTTAGTGTTGATCTTTATACGGCTGTTTTGGGTGGCGAAGTGATCGTGAAAACTCTGGATGGCAGTGTAAACCTTAAAGTAAAACCCGGAACACAGAACGGTACAAAAGCGCGATTGAAAGGAAAAGGTTTTCCGGTGTATAAAAAAGAAGGCGAGTTCGGAGATCTGGTGGTGACTTACCACGTAAAACTTCCAACACATCTTACTGAGAAAGAAAAAGATTTATTCCAACAACTAAAAGATTTACAGCCATGAGCGAGAGAATATCACGGGAAGAACTCGTAAAGATTTATAATATAGAAATTACTTTTTTTGATTCTCTTGAAGAAGCGGGGCTGCTAAAGACCGTGACCGAAAATGAAGTAAAATATCTGCTTTATGATGAACTTGAATTGTTCGAAAGGTTTGCGAACTGGCATTATGATCTTGATGTAAATCTCCCCGGTGTGGAAGTGATCCACCATCTCCTTCAGAAAATGGAAAGACTTACGGAGGAAAACAGAAGACTGCTGCAGCATATGGGGAGTGATTCTTATTAGATTCAGTTGAAAATCTATTTATTGAAGGTTTTTTTTGGAATTGACAACCTTATTGGGGTTTTGTTTTAAATTTACAAAAGATTTTGGCTTTTAGTTGAAATTAATTTTTAAATTTGGTGTCAATTAACAATTAAATATTATGAAGAAATTTTTACTTTCATGTTTTCTGGCGTTAGGATTTGGTGCAAGCGCACAGTATTCCTATACGGGCAATTTTGAGGATCCTGGTTTTTCTGCAGCCATTTATAAACAGTTTGGCGGTGGGACAAGAACCACTGCAGCAGCATGTAACGGGACTCAAGGAGGGCAGCTCGCAATCAGTTCCACTTTTACCCAAACAGGGTATATGATCGATCTTAATGAGATTGGCCAAACCGGAAACGGCCAAAAATTAGATGTAAGCTTTGGATATAAAAAAGCATCTACG